>NZ_JBIMEV010000021.1:0-70211 GCF_051262595.1 Salipaludibacillus sp. CF4.18 | reverse complement strand
AAATATGGAAACTCTAAGAAGCCACCTAAAACAAAAAAACAACTCCAGTGATCATCACTGGAGTTGCCTTGAACAGTTGGAACTTTTCATCTTATGGAATCTGACGGCCTTCTTGAGACAAGGCAAATAAAATAGCGTGTTTCAATGTAGAAAAGCAATGAAAGTTATTATCTCTGAGTGTAAAGCCACCCTGTGTCATTTTCATACTTAAATCAGGTGAGATACCGACAAGAATTGTATCCGTTCCAAGCAGTGAAGTAGTCGATGTTAACCCTTGAATCAGCGACAAGCTATGTTCATTCGCATCGCCATCTAGACCAGTCAGATCTAAAATTAAATACTTGGCTTGGAACTTAGGGAGTCTTTCCAAGGTTTTATCAAGCAGCTCATTGGCTCGATTTTCATCATACCTTCCTAATAATGGGATCACAACAATGTCATCTAACACCGGTATGATCGGAGAGGATATTTCCTGAATTAAATCGGTTAATTCTTTCGTTCGTTCATCAACCATTTCCTCAAGCTTTATAATATGAGCCTGTTCTTCATTGCGAGCTAAATCATGCATGTTAACTGTAGGTGTCACGGAAGATGGCCCAAGTGTGTACTCATCATAGTCATCCCCCATTGCCTGAGACTTCGAGATGTTATACCAAATGTTTTCATGAAACAGACCAGACAAGACGCCAGCCCAGTGACCCGGCAAAAACAAGTTAGGCTTCTTCTTTCCTTGTTTTCTTATAATTTTATATTCCCAGCTGTCCTCTACTTGTATAACAGCAGTTTTATTTTCCAACGATACCTCTTTAATTGTCACCTTTCCCCAACCGGCAGAACCATAAATCTTAGGAAGGATATCAAATATCTCATTGATATCCGTTTGTTTATAAAAATTACTGACATCGGTACCCATTCTAAATCCAGTTGTCTCTAGAACGACATCAGCTGCTTCCTCCCCGGAAACCTCTTGAATCGTTTCTAAAAAGCTTTTCATGGCAGTATCTATCCAAAAAAGAACAACATCCTCCCCAAGATACCTAAACGTACCCTTTTCGGTTTCCCACTCGAAAGGCATATCATTAACTTCTATTTTAGGTAGGTCAGTCTCTTCATAATCTGACATAGAAAATCGCTCCTTCTGTTATTAATCGCTCAAAAAGTATATAAATTCAATTATTACATAACTCCCGCAAAAAATAAAAGAAAGAGAAAAGCACAAACCAAGGGGGTCAGACCCGCCATTATTTGGAATTTAGGTGAGGCTTTAATTTGCTTTCTCAGTAATGGGTGGTGTTATAGAAGCTTTACGGTGCTTTGGTTGATGATGGATACATCGCTTCGGCTTTTCATATCTTTCATTAACTGAAACAAGGCACTGTCTTTCTTTTTTGCTTCGATCATACAATCAATCTGATCAACGGAGCCTTTCACTTCCTTTAAAAAGTCAAAAAACAGCTCCGTGTCGATATATTCGTGGTGAGCCCGGTATTGGGTTTCGCTTTTAGGACTGGAAATGTGCATTTTCACAGGTAAATTTGATTGGGTCCACGTTTGGAGCACTCTATCCCAATCCTCCCGCCAATTAACTGTCCCTGGATTAGCCAGGTGATGATGGTAATCGAAAACCATCGGTACCTCTAGCTTTTCGCACAAATACAACGTATCCGATAACGTGAATTTGGTATCATCGTTCTCCAACATGACCATTGCTTGTAATTCTTGAGGGACGAACCCCCAGTTTTCAATAAAGTTTTCTAATGCCTTTGTCTTATCATTATAGTGTCCGCCAACATGAAGCACACACCGGTGCTTAGGATCGACTCCCATACCCATGAGAAGCTTATAGTGGTAGCGGAGTGTCCGAATCGAAGTTTGCAGAATATCTTTGTCGGCATTATTCAGAACAACGAAGTGATCCGGGTGAAAATCAACTCGGATGTGATGGCGGTTGATGATTTCTTTTATCTCTTCAAATTCAGCCTTTAACGGAGAAATATAATCCCAATTACCGATCTCAGGATGATTGACCAAAGGCACAAGCTTGGAGCTAAGGCGAAAAAAAGTAATATCATTTGCCACATTGTGTTTAAGAAGTCGTATGCAGTTTTGTAAATTAGTCTGTGCGAGCCGGGAAAGTTTTCTAATAGCGGCGTCTGTATTAGCAATCTTTTCGAACTGCGCAAAAGTCATTGTTTTCGAAGGAGATGCATTTTTAACGACAGAACTCATCGCTACATAACCTAGACGAATGATTGTCATAGAAAGTCATCCTTTTTACTTTTTCTCTTATCCTCTCCATTCCGTCATCCACTTAATTAGCCAAAACACCATTTCCAATAAATGGGGGGTCTGACCCCAAAAAATGGACCCCAAAAGCCGCAAAAAAGACAATATTATTATGAAAAAGTGTGTAATTTGAATATGTATTTGAAATAATTTTTGATGACTAGATTAAAAATAGGGAGCCATGAAGTGTACTCATGGTGGGATTTCGTATTTACGGAAGTAGGGGAAGAATATGGGAGATTATCAAAAAGGGCTAATTCATGTTTTAACTGATGGCTGCGGTGTAATACCCTGTAGTAGAGCCAGTCTTAATAGCAATCATCCATTGAATTTACGGTCAAGGCTCATACATCCGTAAAACAATCTCAAAAAAATATTAGGAGGAATACATTCATGAAAAAAGCAATTTTAACACTCGCATCAGGAGTATTATCACTAGGAATTCTAACAGCATGTGGAGGAAATAACGAAGAGGAAAACGTAGAGGTCAATGAAGGTGGCACTACAAATCAAGTTGAAACGACTGACAACAGTGTGAATGAAGAAAACAGCATGGACGAAGGAATGAAAGAAGAAAATAGCATGAATGAAGGAATGAAAGAAGAAAACAGCATGGATGAAGGAATGAATGAGGAAAAAAGTATGAACGAAGAGGAAAGCGTGGAAGAGAACAACAGCATGAATGATGAAATGGATGAAACAAACAACTCATAAGCAATAAGTGGTTAAAAATAGAAGGTATGAAATAAACAGTTAGACGAAAACTAGGTAAAACACATATAAGGAGGAAATGAATGATGAAGAAAAAATTAATGTTAACCGCAATGTCGAGTGTATTGACTTTAGGTGTGCTTGCAGCTTGTGGAGGGAATAATGAAGAAACACCAGTAAATGATGCACCAGCAAACGATACTGGTACAGAAACTAATTTAGAGGAAAACGGTACTATGAAAGAAGAAGAAGGTATGCCTGAAGAAAACGGCAAGAATGAAGGAGAGAATATGCCTGAAGAGAATGGTATGGGTGAAGAAGAAGGCGCGAAGGATGAAGAACTAGGTGACGACACGAACGACGATATGGGCGAAATGCCCGATGAAAAGAATAATTCTTAATATGACAGGGAAACATTGAAATACTAAATATAATTTAATGAGAAAAGGAGGATTTCTATTTTGAAAAAGAAACTAATGTTAGTGGCAATGTCAAGCGTACTGGCACTCGGTGTTCTTGGAGCATGCGGAGATGTAGACGAAGAGCCAATCAATGATGATCCAGTGTTGGAGAACAACGTGGACAATGATATGGGCACCAATACGGAAGTAGAAGTAAACGACTGATCACTAAGTTTTGAAATCGTGAATACTTTGATTCTTATCAATAAATAGGAGGATGAGGAAATCATGAAAAAGAAATTAATGCTGACAGTTTTATCAAGTGTATTTGCCATAGGTGTTCTTGGAGCATGTGGCGATGTAGAAGAGCCAGTCAACGAAGATCCAGCATTGGAGAACAATGGTATGATGAACGAAGAAGGAAATATGTGATAACTATCAAACCCCCCTTATTTGATATATATATATTAAAGGATACGCTCTTGAGCGTATCCTTTTTTTGCAAGATAATTATCGTGTTGGTTACTATCGAACAGAGGTGCTCGAATCCGCTTTAGGCGGACGCTTTCCGCGGGCAATGCTTCAGCCTCCTCGGGAAAGTTCTCCCTGCGTGGTCTTCAGCTATTGCTTTTCCCTAGGAATCGCCGCCTTCGCTACTTCGCTTCGAGATTTTTAAAATCTATGGTTAAGAAAGCAGTGCTTTTACTTTAAATTAAGACACTATGCGTTTTTCTTAACACTTGGTTCTTGTATTCGCTTCGGGCGCCGCTTTATATTCCCCAAGAAGTGCAGTGTCACCTCTTTTCTATACAGCTAGACTCAGAACAAACAATTAAGCAGCAATGAGGAAATCTTTAATTCCTACTTTTTTGAACCTTAGATCGTGAGGTATCCAATCCCGATATTTGATAAGATAATTTCCGGATTAAGTGTATACCATAAAATACCATTTTTACATGGTTTCTCATAAAACTGTGAGAAAGTATGGAAGACTTCCTAAAAGCTGTGGAAGATATTGCTAGTTGGATTTTTAAGAGTTAAGATAATCTTAGTTGATCAGTACCTAAGAATCAACAGAGAACAATGGTCAGCACATAGATATGTATAATGAGGAGGAATTTTATTATGAAAAAGAAATTAATGCTTACTGTACTATCAAGCGTGTTAACTCTAGGTGTCTTGGCTGCATGTGGTGGCACTGAAAACGAAACTGAACTCGAAACTGATCCAGCAGTAGAAAACAATACTACTGAGGTTGAAGTAGAAGAAGAACCAGCTGCTGAAAATGCGGAACTAGAAGAAGCGCCTGCTGAAGAACCTGCTGAAGATAACGCTGCAGAATAATAATTAAATAAAATCTACTCCCTGCCTTTATAAGGTAGGGTTTTTTTATGATAAATAGTTTTTAAAGAAGAATGAGCTGGCCAAGCGATATCGCGAGTTAGAAAGGAAATGCATCGGTTCTTTAAGAAAAATGAGCGACCAATAAAGAAGGATCCCCCTATCCCTCACCAACAGCTTAAAAAAGCTACCTCCTGCATCTAAAAAGGCACAGAAAAAGTATCCTTCACTTTTTTCTGCGCCTTCTGCAACATCGTTCATTGCGTGCTACGAGCTATGGTTACGAGCAACCTTCACACTCATAATAAGAATCTTTCAACTCTAACACCTTCAGCAATTCAACAATTTTAATATCATCTTCCTCTGTAAACTCCATATCAGCCACGCGCTCGGTAATTTTAGCCCGCGCTTTGTCTTCATTCATCTCAGCGATACTGAATTCACTTTTCACACCCGTTGAAATCACCTCATAGGCGAATAAATATCGTTTCAATCCTTTGTCAATATCTACACTCATATTCAACCCTCCATTACAATTATAATTTAAATGTATACCCATTCCCATGATAGATGAAAAGTCTATCAAAGGTAAAACAAAGAGTATCACAAAAGTGCACAAAAAAAGATACCCCTTGGGACGAGGAGTATCTTTTTCGCTGTTAAAGAGAAATCCCTTCAACAAGCATATATCTATCAAAATGATAGGGGGGAGAGATGAAAGTGGTGGATTTCAACTCTTAGTATAAGTGTACCCAGCCCTACCGCCTTTAAAACATTTTAATTTAAAAAACTTTTAAAAAACTTTCTGAAAACTGGTATCATAAATAATTGCCCATGAAAATTTTGACATTTATATTCACTAAATAGGACAATAGAACCTACTAACCTATCGATATCTTTGATAAAATTAATTCACCATAGCGGAAATTAGGAGAATAGACTCTATTTTCGCGAAAAAACACGAGAGAGGTGAATGCATGTCTTTTTTAGAGTCGAAAATCCGTTCAACACTTTTTGTTTCCGTTGCAGCAACAGGGGTAGCATTGATCGCACCTAGCATGGCAGAAGCTTCCTTTGGAGATAACACCCTCCGACAAGGGATGGAAAACAGCGAAGTTAAACAACTGCAAGAACGCTTAATAGAAAAAGGGCATTTCAAACACCATACCGCTACAGGCTATTTCGGTGACCTGACTCGCGAAGCTGTTGTTACATTCCAAAAGGAGAATAAATTAACACAGGACGGAATTGTCGGACGACAAACATTCGGAGCATTAAGTGGCAGTACTTCCACATCTGGATCAAGTAAAAAAGAATCCACCAAAGAAGCTTCCTCAACCACAGCAACTGTTAAAGCGATCAGCAACACAAAACAAGTGATGCGACTAGGAACGTCGAATAGTGATGTTACTAGTTTACAAGCTTACTTGAAAAAAGCGGGTTTTTACGAGGGTTCAACATCAGGAAATTACGGTGCCCCAACGGTACAGGCCATTCGGAAATTTCAGCAAGCTCGTAGCTTAACCGTGGACGGATTAGCAGGCCTTAATACATTGGCCCGCATCAATGCAGAAATAAACAATACATCCGCTACTACTAAAAAAGCTGACAATTCTGGCTATAAAGAAGCATCAAAATCCAATGTATCCTCCAACTTATTATCGAACGTTATCTTAAGACAAGGATCCAGGGGAGATAAGGTACGAAGCCTGCAAACGCGTCTCAAAGACTTAGGTTTTTTATCAGGCAGTGCTGATGGAGTATACGGACCACAAACAGCCAATGCTGTAAAGTCGCTTCAACGTCAGGCAAAAATTGGTGTAGACGGCATTTTTGGACCAAACACATTTAAACAATTGGAGACAATCGTGAAAAAAGACAGTAATACAACAACCGAATCCAAACCAACAGGCGGATCAAGCGGCTCAATTGAAAACAGTAAATCAAATGGATCAAATTCCTCCGATACACTTAAAGAGGGAAGCACAGGATCCAATGTTGTCGAATTGCAAAACATGCTGCGTGCTATTGGACATTTAACTGGCAGAGCAGACGGCCAATTCGGACCGCAAACAAAATCAGCTCTCGTAAAATTCCAAAAGGATTGGAAACTCGTATCAGACGGGATTGCAACAAAATCTACCTGGGACAAGCTTCAGGAAGTGTCATCGATACATAAAGAAGAATCCGGCTCTAGTGGTGGATCAGGCTCATCGAACACATCCTTCAACACAATCAATCTAGTTGCAGACGCAGGAAGCTACATCGGCGTACCATATGTATGGGGCGGAACAACTGCCAACGGATTTGACTGTAGTGGATTCATCCAAAACGTCTTTCAAAAAAACGGTGTTTCCTTACCAAGAACAGTTGCATTGCAATGGAATGCAACGAAAGCTGTAACATCACTCCAAGTAGGCGACATCGTCTATTTCGAAACCTACAAAAAAGGACCATCACATAACGGAATATATATCGGAAACAACCAATTCATTCACAGTGGCTCATCCACAGGCGTAACCATCACAAGTATGGATAACAGCTACTGGAAACCACGCTACCTAGGAGCCCGCCGCGCATCCTAAAATAGCATTTTAAACGCAATAAATATCGTGCTACAGTATTTCAAGTAAATATTGATGACATGTTACTGATTCACATAAGCATGGTGATAACTAGAAGGCTAACGAGCCTCTGGATATCACCATGCTTTTATAATGGAAAATAAAAGAGCCTCCTCCTGACGCTTTGGATACTTCTGCTGGAAATAAAGCTAGTTCAGAACTTAGTTCTAATTCAGCACACGTTGTCATCCAAGAAATCACAAGGTACCCCAATGAATAAAAAGTATTACGTTATAATCTACCGTTGGCTAATTATCCCCACATGTTATTACTGCAAGGAACTGAATTCGTCTACCTACTATTTCCTCTCCCGTTTCTTAATTTTGAAGATTAACATTGCAACTACAGGACGCGAAGAAGGGGACCTTACTAACGATGACTCGGTCGTGAGTACTTGCAAGTTTTACCAGACTCCAAAGCAACTTTCTTAAAAGTAACAATGTATAAGTAGATGGCTATCCATACACCACCCCATCTTTGATGCTTAATAGTAGTGTGAGGAAAAATGAAGAGAATAGAGCATATGCAAGAGTCTGAATAGAAATTAATCACTAATTGAGTCTAAAAAACAAGACTATATACCCATTTATCTACTTTTTTCTGGTTTTTTCACATAGAACACTTCCTTTTATACTTCCTTTTATACCATTAAAACCCTTGAAAAGAAGATTTTCCTCAATTATAATGAGATTAAAAGATTAAGAAGTGAAGGGGAAATGTATGAAACAAGTCAAAATAGCTTATATGGTGGTATATTTTGTAGTTTTTATGATCTTTATTGTTAGCAGCGTTGGTGTTTCAGCAAATAGCTTACAGGAACAATCAAATTTAAACGTAAAAACTAATGAGGGAGAACTACTAGGAACTATAAATAAGAATGTATCAGATATAATTTATTACGTGGATGACCAAGAAAAAATACACATAGATTGGTTTGGAACAAAAGGATATATAGAGGATACAAGTTTATTAGAAACGTGGTCCCTTGAACTATATGAGGAAGATCGTGACACAGTGGAAGAGACTTCTGAGGTAGTGCTCGATCAAGAGTATAGGTTTGAAGCGATAGATGAAACGGTAATGTTAGAAGGAATCGTTTTCGAAGATCAAGCAGTAAAGATCAAAGACCAAGAAGACGACGCATCTTACATAGCCACATTAGGCGGACATGATGTAATCTTAACCCCATCCCCGGCAGGCGATCAGGAAGCGGAAGCTACCAATGGAGAAAATGAATCTCTTGAGGAGGAGACATCTTCCAACGAGGAAGGGCAAGATACAAACTCCTCAAATAATGCGGAACCACTGTCAGATAGTGAAGAAGAGGTTGCTGAAAAAGAATCCACTACAGAAGCGAATCAAGAGAACGGAGATAATTCCGGAACCTCTACGGATGACAATGAACAGGTAGGGAAAGAAGAGACCGAACAAAACGCGACAGTGGAAACGAAAGAGAGTGAAGAAGAAAACCAAGAGGAAGAATCCGGAACAACAGTAGCTTTGCAATCTGTCGATGACTCTTCGTTCACAAGTGCAGAGGAGTACAACACGAATTACTTCCGTGTACTGACAGATAATATAAAAGTGTTCGATAATCGGTCAGGAAGTTTAGTAGAAGTTGGTCTATTAGAGAAAGATGAAACCTATGTGAGAATTAGTTCTTATGGGGAAAGCTGGCATAGAATTCAATACGGAGACCACTTCGGATACGTTCATGCTCGGCACACGGAACCATCGTCATCTAGTGCAATCGGGAACGAAGGAAGCGGTTATTCACAAGGGGCGCGTACTTTTACTGCGAAGGAAGATATAGCGGTCTATGATAACACGAGTGGATCACTTGTAAAGTTTGGCGAGGTACAGGCTGGACAGACCTATCCCATCGTAAGTGATTATGGCAATTGGTATCGAGTATTGTTTTCCGATCGAATCGGTTATGTGAGTAAATCGGGCGTCGACGTCTCCTTCACATCAGCGGATACATATTTTCAAGTTACAGAGAGCGAATTACCAGTGTACAAGAATCAAAATGGAGAATTGAAGAAAGTAGGAAATGTAACGAAAGGACAAGTCTACCCGAGAATTAGTTCCTATGGACCGAGTTGGCATAAAATTCAATTCGGAAAAGAACAGGGATATGTGTATTCGCAGGGGACAGTCCCAGTAAGTGGAAACAGTTTGAAAAATAAGAACGTGAACTATCAAATGAGTGACCGGGTATTAAAAGTGGACCGCGAGGTGCATGTTTACGATAATAGCTCTGGAAGTCTCGTCTCATTCGGAAAAATAGCGAAGGGGCAAGAATACGCCATTGTCGGGAATTATGGGAATTGGTATCGAATTTTATTCTCCGATCGAATTGGGTACATCAGTAAAGACCATGTCACGGTGAGCTTTAGTAAGGGAGATACCCATTTTGAAGTGGTATCAAACAATATGCCTGTTTATGATAATTCAGGTGGTTCGTTGAAACAGGTGGGAGAATTAACGAAAGGTCAAGTATATCCAAGAATAAGTGCCTATGGATCAAACTGGCATCGGATTCAGTTTGGCAGAAGTTACGGGTATGTTTACGTAGATGGCACGCGTCCTGCAAGTGCGAGTGCTGTTAAGAACGAAAACCAGGGGATGTCATACTCTTCCCAAAACTTGACGGTCAAGAGTGATGCAAAAATTTATGATAATTCGACGGGGAAATTAGTGGAATTCGGCGAGGTTAAAGCAGGGAAAAGCTACCCAATTGTTAGTGATTACGGAAACTGGTATCGTGTCTTACTGTCCGATCGTGTCGGTTATATGAATAAAGAAAATGTAACGGTTAGTTTTAGCGCATCAGATCGCTACTTCCGTGTGGATATGGAGAATCTCCCATTATATGAAAATAGAAATGGCTCTCTAGTTGATATAGGTTCACTTGAACAAGGTCAAACATTCAAAAGAGAACGAGCCTATGGAAATTGGCATGAAGTAAAAATCGGTGATAAAAAAGGTTACGTCTGGGCAGCTGGAACTTCGCCTTCTATAGAAAAAGGAGCGACAAATGGAGTGATTAAGAAAAACTTAAATTTCACTTCATTTACTACTCGTGAATCAGTTGCGGTTTATGATAATGAATCAGGTGATTTGAAAAAAATAGCAACGCTAGAACCAAATATCAAATATGAAATAATAGATGAGTTTGGTTTAAATTGGTACGAAATTAATTTCTCAGGAAAAAAAGCGTATGTCAGAGCAGAGTCAGTAACTTATAATTTATCAGCATACGAGCAAAGGTTTTTAAATAAATTACAGGGATCTGAACAAGTCATTATTGCCGATGCTGCAAATTCAACTACTATTCAAGCAAGTGTTAGATTGTATGAGAAGCAGAATGGAAACTGGCGCCCGAGATATTCTGTATTCCCAGCAACGTTAGGATACAATGGATTTGGAGAGAACAAGGTTGAAGGAGATGGTCAAACCCCTACAGGAACATACGGCTTGTCGAGAGGATTTGGAACAGCTCAGGAACCTAGTGGTCTTAATTTTCCATACACTAGAGTCACTTCAAATGACTATTGGATAGATGATTCAGCATCAAATGATTATAATAAATGGATCAATTATTCTGGTGATCCTAATTCTAGATGGAATTCATTTGAGAGGTTACATCAACAATTGTATAAGTATGCTATTACAATAGATTATAATGTTGATCCTATCATTTCAAATAAAGGCAGTGCCATTTTTATGCATGTCTGGAAAGACTCTAACAGTGCAACAGCAGGCTGTGTTGCACTGTCAGAAACAAACATCGTAAAAATAATGAAATGGTTAGATTCAGACAAAAAACCAAATATTGTTTTAAGTCCAAAATAAAAAGTGCCATTAAATATAATTTAATTAATAAAACGAGCCTTTATGTGAAGGCTCGTTTTAAAAATTCATAGGAGGACAATAATGAAGAAACTTGGAATTATAGGATTCATGCTAATTTTTCTTTCAATGAATTTGGGGTTAACGAATGCTACTTCAACTGCTTCACAATCTAGTGAAAATGGAAATTCTTTTGAAGTGAAAACAAATGAAGGTGAATTAGTAGGAATCATTCAAAATGATGTGTCAGATCTATCTTATTACGTGGATGACCAAGAAAAAATACACATAGATTGGTTTGGAACAAAAGGATATATAGAGGATACAAGTTTATTAGAAACGTGGTCCCTTGAACTATATGGGGAAGATCGTGACACAGTGGAAGAGACTACTGAGGTAGTGCTCGATCAAGAGTACACGTTTGAAGCGATAGATGAAACGGTAATGTTAGAAGGAATCGTTTTCGAAGATCAAGCAGTAAAGATCAAAGACCAAGAAGATGCATCTTACATAGCCACATTAGGCGGGCATGATGTAATCTTAACCCCATCCCCAGCAGGCGATCAGGAAGCGGAAGCTACCAATGAGGAAAATGAATCCCTTGAGGAGGAGCCATCTTCCAATGAGGAAGGGCAAGATACAAACTCCTCAAATAATGCGGAAGCCTTGTCAGATAGTGAAGAAGAGGTCGCTGAAAAAGAATCCACTACAGAAGCGAATCAAGAGAACGGAGATAATTCCGGAACCTCTACGGATGACAATGAACAGGTAGTGAAAGAAGAGACCGAACAAAACGCGACAGTGGAAACGAAAGAGAGTGAAGAAGAAAACCAAGAGGAAGAAGCCGGAACAACAGTAGCTTTGCAATCTGTCGATGACTCTTCGTTTACAAGTGCAGAGGAGTACAACACGAATTACTTCCGTGTACTGACAGATCATATAAAAGTGTTCGATAATCGAACAGGAAGTTTAGTAGAAGTTGGCCTACTAGAGAAAGATGAAACCTATGTGAGAATTAGTTCTTATGGGGAAAGCTGGCATAAAATCCAATACGGAGACCACTTCGGATACGTTCATGCCCGGCACACGGAACCATCGTCATCTAGTGCAATCGGGAACGAAGGAAGCGGTTATTCACAAGGAGCCCGTACTTTTACTGCGAAGGAAGATATAGCGGTCTACGATAACACGAGTGGATCACTTGTAAAGTTTGGCGAGGTACAGGCCGGACAGACCTATCCCATCGTAAGTGATTATGGCAATTGGTATCGGGTATTGTTTTCCGATCGAATCGGTTATGTGAGTAAATCGGGCGTCGACGTCTCCTTCACATCAGCGGATACATATTTTCAAGTTACAGAAAGCGAATTACCAGTGTACAAGAATCAAAATGGAGATTTGAAGAAAGTAGGAAATGTAACGAAAGGACAAGTCTACCCGAGAATTAGTTCCTATGGACCGAGTTGGCATAAAATTCAATTCGGAAAAGAACAGGGATATGTGTATTCGCAGGGAACGGTTCCGGTAAGTGGAAACAGTTTAAAAAATAAGAACGTAAACTACCAAATGAGTGACCGGGTATTAAAAGTAGACCGCGAGGTGCATGTTTACGATAATAGCTCTGGAAGTCTCGTCTCATTCGGAAAAATAGCCGAGGGGCAAGAATACGCCATTGTCGGGAATTATGGGAATTGGTATCGCATTTTATTCTCCGATCGAATTGGGTACATCAGTAAAGACCATGTCACGGTGAGCTTTAGTAAGGAAAATACCCATTTTGAAGTGGTATCAAACAATATGCCTGTTTATGATAATTCAGGTGGGTCGTTGAAACAAGTGGGAGAATTAACGAAAGGTCAAGTGTATCCAAGAATAAGTGCCTATGGATCAAACTGGCATCGGATTCAGTTTGGCAGAAGTTACGGGTATGTTTACGTAGACGGCACGAGTCCTGCAAGTGCGAGTGCTGTTAAGAACGAAAACCAGGGGATGTCACACTCTTCCCAAAACTTGACGGTCAAGAGTGATGCAAAAATTTATGATAATTCGACGGGGAAATTAGTGGAATTCGGCGAGGTTAAAGCAGGGAAAAGCTACCCAATTGTTAGTGATTACGGAAACTGGTACCGTGTCTTACTGTCCGATCGTGTCGGTTATATGAATAAAGAAAATGTAACGGTTAGTTTTAGCGCATCAGATCGCTACTTCCGTGTGGATATGGAGAATCTCCCATTATATGAAAATAGAAATGGCTCTCTAGTTGATATAGGTTCACTTGAACAAGGTCAAACATTCAAAAGAGAACGAGCCTATGGAAATTGGCATGAAGTAAAAATCGGTGATAAAAAAGGTTATGTATGGGCAGTTGGAACTTCGCCTTCTAATCGAAACGAATTAAACAATTTACTAGGTAATGAGAAGAACTACAATATATCAGCTGATGTTACAAGCACTGCAACTATTTACGATAATTCATCTGGTAAATTAGTAAAGATGGGTGAAATAAAAGAAGGCACTGAATTACAACTTATGGGTGCATACGGATCTAATTGGTACAAAGTTAGCTATTCAGGCAGACTTGGTTTTCTAAGTAGTGATGCAATATCTGTGAACTCTCAAGAAATAGTTCAGGGTAAACAGATATACTCCTACAACCAAATGTTGTTAGATATAAAAGCATTAAAGACTATGTACCCGAGTCTTATTGAAGAGAAAGTCATTGGGGAATCAGTAGAAGGCAGAAACATTGTGGCTGTAAAGTTAGGTAATGGAAGCAAAGAAATCATGATAAATGGATCGCATCATGCTCGTGAACATATGACTACGAACGTTGTAATGAAAATGCTAGATTCATATGCTTATGCTTATGATAGAGATCAAAAAATAGATGGATATGATGTAAGAGCACTTTTAAATGATGTCTCCATTTGGTTTGTTCCAATGGTAAATCCAGATGGTGTCATGCTCGTTCAAGAAGGGTTATCTAGTACAAAAAACCCTATTAAAATGATTGGATTAAATAATAATTCAAGAAACTTCGATTCATGGAAAGCTAATATTAATGGTGTCGATTTAAACAGGCAATATCCAGCATTGTGGGACAATATTAGTGCACTTAATTCGGGAGGTCCTAGATCTGAAGGGTTTAAAGGTTATTTTCCTTTATCTGAACCAGAAGCTAGAGCCGTGTACAATTTTACAAATCAGCACAACTTTGCTACTGCTGTTGCTTATCACTCATCAGGGGAAGTAATTTACTCCCGATTGCGAGCAAATCCGCAAACTAGATCAGTAACTAATATCGTTTCAGATAAAACGGGCTATAGAGTAATAGATCTATCAAATAGTTCAAGTGGCGGTGGTTTTTCTGATTGGTTTGCTTTAGAAAAAGGCCAGGCAGGTATAACGCCGGAAATTTCGCCGTATGTTGTGGGGGCTCCAGTTCCACTATCAAATTGGAACAAAATATGGAGCCAGAATTATTCTGTCGGCATAGCATTAGCAAAGGAAGCAGTAAATAGATAAAAAAATACAATAAATTACAAAAAAATAGTTTAATTTTCAAAAAAAGAGGAAATAATAATTTATTTGTTATTCCCTAGTGTTTCAAATAATAAATAGTAGTATAGTATAAATAAGGTGTCGAATAAGGAGGGATTATGATTTACAGAAATTATTTATATTTATTTGTTTTTACTTTATTTTTAACGTTATTTACGGTGCAGATGTCAGTAGAGGCAAGTAGTTCATATATCGAAGTTCACCAAGGAGAACTTACAGTTTACGACAACTCATCCGGAAAATTAGTTGAGGTGGGATCTTTAACGAAAGGCCAAGTTTTCCCGTTGAAAAGTAAGTATGGGAATTGGCATAAAATTAGTTTTGGAGGCAAAGATGGATTTATTTGGGCCTCTGGAACTTCTGAGTTGTCTAAAACTTCAGTAAAGAATCTAAACAATGGTAAATATTCAGATTCACAAGATTATTTTAAGGCAACTAAAGAGTTAGAAGTGTACGACAATTCCTCTGGATCGTTAGAAAAAATGGGGGCGCTTAGCAAGGATATCAAATACCCTATCGTGAGTGATTACGGAAACTGGTATCGAATATTATTTGCTGACAGGATAGGTTATGTGAATAAAAGCGGGGTTGAAATACCATTTACAACAGCTGATAAATATTTAAGGATGAATGTAGATAAGGCACCTATTTATGATAATAGTAGTGGCAAGTTGGTTAAGGTTGGAACATTAGAACGAGGTCAAGTATACCCGAGAGTAAGCGATTATGGAAATTGGCATAGGATTCAATATAATTCAGGGTACGGCTATGTTTGGAAAGAGGCAACAACTCCTGTACATAATCCGGTGTTACCTAGCGAGAGTAAAAGTCAATATAGTGAATCAAAGAACTCACTTGTCACAACAAGAGATACATCGATATATGACAATACATCTGGTTCTTTAGTGAAATTTGCTGAAATCGAGAAAGCGAACGAGTATTCTATCGTAAGTGATTATGGAAACTGGTATCGAATTTTATTAGCTGACAGAATTGGTTATGTTAGTAAACTTAATGTTGAAGTATTGTATGGCGATGAAAAGAAACAAGGTATAGTTAATGTTACTAACAATTTAAATGTTAGAAATGGTCCTGGCTCTGAGAATGGAATCATTGGCTCCTTATCCAATGGAGAAAATGTTCAAATAGCAGGGGAATCAGGAGACTGGTATATTATTGATTACCAAAATGGTATAGGTTATATACACAGTGCGTATGTCAATTTGTACAATAACGAGAGAAAAGTCGTTGTGATTGATGCCGGTCATGGTGGATCAGATCCAGGTGCTGTTGCTTTCAATGCAAAGGAAAAAGATCTTGTTTTTAAAGTGGCACTGTTAGTAGCTGAACAGATGAGAGATACAAATATTGAAATTGTTTTAACTAGAGATGGGGACTACTTCATACCGCTAAGTGATAGAGCTAATATCGCTAACGGCATAAATGCAGATTTATTTATTAGTATTCATGCGAATGCTGCCGGTTCAACTGCAGCAGTAGGAATAGAAACATTTTGGGATGATTCATATAGCGCTGCGAAGAGTAAAGAATTGGCAAGTATTACACAAGCCCAGTTGTTAAAAAAGTTAGGTTTAAGAAACAGAGGGGTAAAACAATCCGGATTCAACGTAATTCGTAATAGTAAAATGCCGAGTGTGTTATTAGAACTGGGTTTCATGACTAACTATGGAGAATTACAGAAGATGTTGACAAAGGAATTTCAGGAAGATTCAGCAGAAGCGATTAAAGAATCTATAGACCTATATTTTTCGACTAATTAAGTAGGGAGATGGGAAGACTTAATAAAGATATTTTTATTAAGGCTTCTTTTTTTTGTGATTTAATAGTAAAATTGTTAATTGAGCCTAATAAAATTCTCACTATATGGTCTCATTAGATAGTTGCTGGTATAATTACATCTAATATGGTGAGATAGTTATACGTTTCAAAGAATTTATAGAATTAGAGGTAAGTGATAATGATACACAATATGACAAAGTTTTTATTTGATATTTTAGATAAAAGAGATTTAATATGGCATCTTTCGCTTTCAGATTTAAGATCAAATACTGCTAGAACCTATTTTGGAATTCTGTGGTGGATAATTGATCCTATTCTTTATATGTTAGTCTTTTATTTATTAGTTGAAGTTATTTTAGGGCGTGGTGGACCAGATTATTCTGTCTTTCTTTTTGTGGCATTAATTCCATTGAAATGGACAACGTCGTGCTTGGTTGATGGGGCAAACGCCATTTTTTCAAAGAATGGCATCATTCAGCAAGTTTATGTGCCTAAGATTATTTTTGTAATGTCGAAATTTATAGTTAATACAATAAAGTTTGGTATCAGTATGGTATTAATGACAGCTTATTTGTGGATTTATGGTGTAGATCTAACCTATCAAGTATTTTATGCTATACCTGTACTAATCGTACATGGAATATTTATTCTTGCTTGTATGGTAATTCTTGCTCACGTTGGAGTTTATCTTAGGGATATTAGAAATATGATGCAGTATATTGCAAGGATGCTTTTTTATCTATCTCCAGTGATGTACTCCATATCAGATGTTCCGGAAAATTTAGCTAGATATTTGTACATTAATCCATTGGTTCCGCTAATTACTGCATACAGAAATACTTTTTTGTATGCAAAGCTGCCCGATTGGTCAACGATTACAGTATTACTGGTAATATCAATTATTGTACTCTTTATAGGTGCAAATATTATTTCGAAGTTTGACAATAAATATGCTAAGGTGATGTAAATTTATGAGTGATGCAGTTATTAAATTAGAAGACCTATGGATATCCTATCCTGATAACCAAGAAAAGCCAATAAAGCGATTATTAAAAAAGAACTCTAGTAAAGATTTTTGGGCTGTAAAAGGATTGAATTTCGAGATTAAAAAAGGTGAAGTAATGGGAATCATCGGAAGAAATGGTTCTGGTAAAAGTACACTTTTGAAATTGTTAAGTGGAATAATTACAGCGGACAAAGGGAAATTCACATTAAGTGGAGATAGACCAGTGTTACTATCATTAGGTGCAGGCTTTCAAGGTGAATTATCGGGTATTGATAACATTTATTTGAACGGGATGTTTTTAGGTAAAAAGAAGAAAGAAATCGATAAGATGGTAGATGAGATAATTGAATTCTCAGAGCTTGAGGAATTTATTTATAAACCCGTAAGGACGTATTCTTCAGGAATGAAGTCCAGACTTGCATTCGCAACAGCGATTACAATAGATCCCGAAATTTTATTGATTGATGAAGTGTTAGGTGTTGGAGACTCAGCATTTCAAGCGAAATGTAAGGAAGTAATTAATGAAAAGATTAAGCAAAATAGAACGGTAATACTAGTTACGCACTCAGCATCATTAGTTAAAAAGATGTGCGATAGGGTTGTTTGGATTCATCTTGGTGAACAACAAGCAGTTGGGAATACGGCAGAAATTGTAGATGAGTATGAAAGTTTCATGAAAAAAAGTATAAAGAAGGTGTAAGGATTGGGAAATCGTGATCGGATTAGTGAACTCTATTATGGGGAAATTTACACTGAAGAATTACAAAGACTTGCTAGAGAGCGTATTCACTGGACATGTAAGCAGGTTAACGGAAAGAAAGTATTAGATATTGGATGCAGCCAGGGAATTACATCTATTCTATTAGGAAGAGAAAACTTTAAAGTTACTGGAATAGATATTGAAAAACATCAAATTGAGTATGCTGAAAAAGAGCTAGAAAAAGAAAATACTGAAGTACAACAAAATATATCCTTTAAGCATGGGAACTTTTCCGATTTAGATTTAAATGGAGAAAAATTTGATTCAATTATTTTAGGTGAAATAATAGAACACTTACACCATCCAGATAAGCTATATAAAGACGTTTGGAATATACTAAATGAAAATGGACAAGTAATTATTTCGACTCCATTCGGGGTAAATAACCATTTTGATCATAAGACTACTTACTATATTTCTAATTTATACCGGGAAATCAATAAATATATAACGATTTCAAATATTGTTATCATAGGAAAGTGGCTGTGTGTTTCGGGGACAAAGAAAAGTTCTATCGACAATTCTTATCTTGAAAATATTCCATTAGAAAATGTGGTTATTTCCGACAAAGCATTTCATGATCTAGAAAGGGAATATATAGCTCAGAAAAATCAACTAGAAGTTAAAAATAAAGACTTGAAAGCAAAAAAAGAGTCTATTCAAGAACAAAAAGATCTTCTAAACAATCAGTTAATTGAAATTAAACAGAAGCTTGAATATGCAAAAAAATTAGAAGAATACAAAGTAGCTACGCTAAATAAAGAAGTAGATCAAAATAAAGTAGATCTAAATAAATTAACTCAAGTTCAAATTGAAAAAGAAAAAGTCAAAAATAAGTTAACTCAAGAATCAGCTGAAAAAATTCAAATTGAAAAAGAATTAAATAAAGAAATTGAGAAGTTAAAAAGAGAAACAGAGCATGCCTTCAAAGTAATGTCTGATATAAAGGCTAAAGTAGATAAACAAATAAGCAATAGAGATAAAAATGTAAATTATTTAAGAAAAAAGGTCACTGTGCTTGAACAGTCAACATCGTATAAAGTAACAAACTTAATGACTCAAGGTTTAAAAAATCCATTAAAACTCCCGAAATCTGTATATATGTCCACTCGAACTATTCTAGGTGGTATTAAAAGAAAATTAAAGAGACAAAAGAAAAAATATAAATTAGTTAAACTGCCTTTTGATACAATTGATTTAAACATCGATGACAATATGCAGAAGGATTTTTCAAGCACATTGGTGGGTATGAAGGTAGAATTAAACGAACTCCTGATGACTGGGCTATTTGATACTCCAGAATCTATTGAAACTTTAAGGGTAGCCGCTATATTAGATGATTTTTCTAAGGAGACATTTAAACATGATTGTGAATTAATTACGTTTGGACCAGACAATTGGAGAGAAGTATTATCAATTAAACAACCGCACATATTACTAGTCGAATCTGCATGGAAAGGTAATGGGGGTTCATGGCAGTACAGAATCGGAAAATATAACATTAAAGTTGGACCTGAATTGGATGAGTTGTTAGCATGGTGTAAAACAAATAAAATACCAACAGTTTTCTGGAACAAGGAAGATCCAATTCATACGGAGAAATTTATCGATACAGCCATTAAATTCGATCATATCTACACTACTGATTTAAATTGTGTGGAAAGATATAAAGAGGAAGCTGGACATAATAGAGTTGGGGCATTAACTTTTGCAGCTTCACCTGTTCTTCATAACCCCACTATTATTAGTGGTTATCAAGAAAAGGATATTTGTTTTGCAGGCTCATATTATGGAAATAGACATGAAGAAAGAAGACTGGATCAATTAGAATTATTAGATGCTGCAAAAAATTATGATCTAGAAATATTCGATCGTAACTATGTTGAAGGAAAAACTTTGAACACTGATTTTGATTTCCCAGAGAGATTTGAAACGAATATAAAAGGATCAAGACCTTATAATAAATTAGTTCATGATTACAAACGATATAAGGTTTTTCTGAATGTAAATTCAGTTCAGAATTCCCCAACGATGTTTTCAAGGAGAGTGTTTGAATTACTGGCTTGTGGTACATCTGTTGTTTCTACATATTCAGAAGGTATTAGCGAAATCTTTGGTGAATTAGTTCCAATGGTATCTAAAGGCGAGGCAAGTAAGCCAGTTATTGATGATATTATGAATAATACGGACTTAAGAGATATAAATAAAGTAAAAGGTATAAGAGCGGTTTATACTAAACACACATATCGTCATAAACTTTATCAAATAGCCATTGAAGCAGGATTCGAGAATTTAGAAAAACCATATAACTATAATATTAAAATGATTGCGTTCGTAAATAGTGGGGAAGAATTTGAAAAAGTGAAGTCATTCATGGATTCACAAAGCTACAAAAACATCCATATATGGGTTGTGACTGATAATAGTTCACTAGTAGATGAAAGTAATCACGATATGATTACTGTTCAGGTTTATCAAAACATAAATGAAATTGAAATTACTACTTTATTAGATTTAAGCGAAAATGACTTGTTTGGGAAACTTAATGTAGTACACAAGTACGGAGAAAACTATTTATTAGATATGAAGAATGCTTTCATCTATTCAGACGCTGATATTGTTGGGAAAGCCAATTATTTCTGGATGGATGGAGATACAATTAAAATAACGGATAATAATGAGTACTCTTATACGACTGATTTAAATACAGATACTGTATTAATTCGTGGGAATACGATCCTAAATTCTCATGTTGATGAGAAACAGTGGATGAAGCTTGAAAATACGGACTTTGAAATGATAATCCAAAGCGGACTAAGAGTTTATACAAGTGATCGTTTTAATTTCATTTACAATCCGAACGGTGAACAAATAGATGATATTTCAACACAAATTTATATTTAAAGGTGTTGTATAGAAATGAAGAGAATTTTAATCTATGCAGATATTGATTTAAATAAAATTGACGGATCGGCTATTTGGATTTCTTCGATAGCCCAAACCTTTGCTAGTACAAAAGAGAATGAAGTATTCCTTTTGTTGAAAAGGCCTATATTGATCGACAAACTAGTACAGCCACTAATTAATAATGAAAATATAACAATTATTAATCCGTGGGAAGCTTATAAAAAAGATTTCTCCAAACTAGAAATGAAAAATGATTGGATCCAAAGAAAGAGACTTCTACCTGAAGAGGCACACGAAATGATGCTTCATTTAGACGAGATACATGGATTTTCTTTGTCTTTGGTAAGAGGTTTTAATCTTTCAAAACTAGTGGCACATAATAACAACATAGCTTACAAGACGTGGTTTTATTTAACTGATTTCCCACAAAGGATAGATGAAGTTTCGGATGACGACTTGGGCCATTTAATTAAAATATATAAAAATGGTAGTAGATTAGCATGTCAAACCCCTGAGCTTATTAAATACTTTAAAAATTTACTGGCTGTATCGAAAGATAATAAGTTTATTTATCTTCCACCTATGGTTTCTTCAGTAAGGGAAGACATCAAGGAATTCAAAAACAACAATAATGCTATAGTATATGCCGGAAAGTTTGCACCACATTGGATGATTCCTAATATGTTTAAGGCATTCAAAAAAATAGACGATGAAAATATCATTTTCAATATCGCTGGGGATAAGTTTCTTAATTTTCCTTACACAGCTAAATATGATGAGTATGTTATTCGCCACTTTAATGAAGACTCAAGGATTAATTGGTATAAAGCTCTTACAAGAAATGAAGTTCAGGAATTAATATATGAGAGTGATTTAGGTATATCCTGGAGAGATGAAATATTAAATGACAGTATGGAACTTTCCACAAAGGTTCTTGAGTACGGGGCTAATGGGAAACCGGTAATCGTAAACCGAAACGAACTACACGAAAAGGTTTTGGGAGAGGATTATCCTCTATTTGCGAATAATGAAAAAGAGTTTATTTCAAAAGTACAATTAGCTCTCTCAGATAACAACATTTATAAAAATGCAGCGGAAAGAATATATGAACTTAGTAAAAATTATTCCTTTGAAAAAGTAGGGAAATATTTAAGTGAATTTATTGATGAAGATGATAAGAGCAAAGAATATAGAAGACTTATACAAAAAACAAACATATTATTTGCAGGACATGACCTCAAATTCGCGGCTATGATTATTAATTATTTTAAAGCTCACCCAGAATATAATGTCCTTATTGATCAATGGAAGGGTCACAATTCTCATGATGAACAGCAAAGCAAAGAATTACTTAGTCAAACTGATATTGTATTTGCAGAATGGGGATTGGGTAATGCAGTGTGGTATTCACAAAATATAAAAAAACATCAAAAAATGCTAATTAGAATGCACGCGCAAGAAAAAAATACCGATTATCCAAAACAGATTAACTGGGAAAATATTGATAGAATTGTTTTCATTGCACCAGGTCTCAAGCAGGATATGGCAGATCATTTTTATTTCCCTGAAAAAAAATCAGAAATAATTTATAATCTTGTTGATTCTTATTCTTTGGATAGACCTAAGCTTCCTGGATCTGAATTTAATATCGGATTTATGGGAATAAGTCCAAGAAGTAAACGTTTTGACATGACTCTGGATATATTTGAAAAGTTGTGGAAAGAAGATAATCGATTTACTTTATTTGTAAAAGGGAAATTCCCTAATGAATACCCTTGGCTCTGGAAACGAGAAGAAGAAAAAGAATACTATCTTAAGATATTCCGAAGAATTAATTCTTCTAAATGGAGAAACTCAGTTGTATTTGATGGTTTTGGAAAAGATATTTCGGAATGGTTTAGAAAAATTGGATTTATTATGTCGACAAGTGATTTTGAAAGTTTCCATCTTTCTATTGCAGAAGGAATGGCTTCTGGTTCAATGCCGATCATAAGAGACTGGTTCGGGGCTTCATTACTTTACCCTAACGAGTTTATAATAGACTCTGTTGATAAAGGTGCAGACATTATCAAAACGAATATTGATAAAATATCACAAGATAGTTATAGGGAAACGTTGAAGGAATATATTGATGAGAACTTCGAGAAAACTAAAATATGTAACAAATGGGAAAAGTTACTCGGAGAATTGTAATAGCTGGAGAATGTTAATAGTTGCGAATTACTGTCTAAAATTATTTAGAAGTAATTCGCTTTGTTATGAGTTATTTTCACGATTCTTTAATGTGATTGAAAAACGAAAAAGATCTGAAAAATTTAAAAAACTAAGGTGATGGTCTGGTGAAAATGTTAAATAAATCAATAATAATAGGATTAATTATGTTAATTATATTTCCATACCTTTTTCCTTTAGACGCGTTTTCAGAAAGTACGATAAGTACCAGCATAGATAATCAGGATATAGTAGAATATCAGGTTTTGGAAGAATCAAAATTGTATAGTAAAACATCCACGGATTTTTCAGAAATAAAAGAAGTTGGTACAGTCAAAAAGGATATATTAATTAGTGGAGATAAGTTAAATGAAGAATGGGTGGAAATCCTCTCACAAGATGATCAATCTCTGATAATACATACAGATGCAGTCCTAGAAACGGGAGATATCAGAGAGTTAGATGAAGAAAGTGAGTATGAAACGTTACATATTACTATTCCTGCTGAAAAAGAATTAATTTTATACTCGGATATGGAAAAAGTAGAGAACAGTATTCATATCAATAATATTCAACTACTAGAATTTAATCTGATTGAAGAGTTGGAAAATAGTTTTAAAATTGGCTTTGGTTATAATTCTATTTATTACGTGGGTAAGCAAGAATTTAATTTAATGACAGATTCAATAAATCTACAAGAGAATGATTCGTCAGATAAGGAACTAGATAACAACGAAGAGATACAAGATCCTGAACAACAGGAACAGAACCTAGAAGAACCTATCAATGATGAAGAATCTCAGGATAACGAAACAGAAATAGATACGGAAAATAATGTGGTATCCGGAGACACTGGAGACAATAATTCTCCAGAAGAAAAGATTAATGAAGGGGAATTGGAAGAACAAGTACTAGATAAGAAAGATGAACTAGAAGAACAAATTGATAATGAAAATACAGAAATGAATAACGAAATTGACAGGGAGACTAATTCTGATAGTGACCATACTGGTGATTATCTTCAAAAAGATTCAACAGGGTTTAATGCAACAGATAAGTATTTTGAAGTTGTTAGAGAGAATGTGCCAGTCTATATAAACTCAAATGGCAGCTTAATTGAAGTCGGTAGTATGGGCATAGGAGAATCTTTTCCTAGAATAAGAGATTATGGGAATTGGCATGAAATTCAATATGGGGATAAGAGGGCCTATGTATGGAAAGAAAGTACTACTTTGTCTTCAGGTAAGCAAATAAAAAATGAAAATACCCTTTTTACTTCGGACGGTATAAGGCTTGGAGTGATACAACCTACGATAGTCTATGATAACTCAAGTGGAGATCTCAAAGAAATTGGACGTGTAAAAGAAGACCAATCAATACAATCAATAGGAAGCTATGGTAACTGGTATCGGATCGACTTTGGGGGGAGAATAGGTTTTATTCACCAAACAGGGGTTCAGGCAAGTTTTAGCTCGAATGATAAATATTTTGAGACGACACTAGATAATGTTCCTGTTTATGTAAATCAAAGCGGTCAGTTAAAAGAGATCGGTAGCATGAGGCAAAAAGAATCATTTGTTAGAATAAGAGATTACGGGAATTGGCACGAGATTCAATACGGTGATCAACGTGCTTACGTGTGGAAAAAAAGTACGAAACCGTCTTCGGTGAATCAAGTGCAAAGTGTTAACACCAAATTCAACTCAGAAGGTAACGTTTTAAGAGTGATTAACTCTTCCATTGTCTACGATAATTCAAGGCGAGAACTTAAAGAGATTGGACGTATAAAAGAAGGCCAAACGATTCGATCAATCGGAAGCTACGGCAATTGGTATCGGATCGATTTCGGTGGCAGAATTGGATTTATTCATCAAAATGGGGTTCAGGTGAGCTTTAACTCTAGTGATAAGTATTTTCAGGTAACGAAAGAAAATGCACCTGTTTATAACAATCAAAACGGGCAGTTAAAAGAAATTGGCACTATGAGATTAGGAGAGTCATTCGTTAGAATTAGAGATTACGGCAATTGGCATGAGATCCAATACGGTGATCAAAAAGCGTATGTGTGGAAAGAAAGTACGAAACCGTCATCAAATATGCAAATTAAAAATGAGAATACACAATTTCAATCAACAGGAATTACCTTGAGGGTGAATAATCCAACAAGTGTTTACGATAACTCAGGCGGAAAACTTAAAGAGATTGGTCTTATAATACCGAATCAATCAATTCGCTCAATAGGAAGTTATGGGAACTGGTATCGGATTGATTTTGGAGGAAGAGTCGGATTTATCCACCAAAGTGGAATAACTGAAAATTTTAAACAGGAAGATAAATACTTCGAAGTGACAAGCTCAAATGTACCGGTTTATATAAATGAAAACGGAAGTTTAAAAACCATCGGTCAAGTAGAACAAGGAGAAACATTTCCTAGGATTAGATCATATGGTAAATGGCACGAAATTTCATATGGACAACGAACGGCGTATGTATGGCAAGCAAGTACAAAACCATCACAGGCAAACAAGATTCAAAATGAGAATCAACGTTATGAATCAAACGGAAGTGCATTACGGATAACTACTCGCTCAGCTGTTTATGATAATACAGGGAATACACTGGAGAAATTCGCTGAAATTAATAAGGGGCAGGCTATTAAGGCAATCGGCACCTATGGCAGCAGTTGGTATCGCATCGATTTTGGAGGAAGAGTAGGCTACATTCATCAAAATAGTGTAAGTTTTGATTTTGAAGCAAATGATAATAATTTCAAGATCTCATCCAATCGAACTCCTATTTACATTAATAGCAATGATAACTTAATCGAAGTAGGTTATTTAAACCAAGGAGAAACGTTTAAGCGTGTAAGAAATTATGGAAAATGGCACGAAATTCAATTTGGAGATAAAAAAGGATATATATTGAAGGAAGCTACTGATGTCTGTCAGTCATGCTCTAATACTGAGTATAAAGAAAGTAAATCTTTCAAGAAATTAATGAAAACAAATATTGACCTTGATATTTATGATAACTCCGGGGGGGCTTTGAAATCTTTTGGAATTCTGAAAAAGGGTAGTGAGATCAGAATTAATAGATCATACGGGAATAATTGGTATGAAGTGAATGTTGGAGGCAGGATTGGTTACATATATAGCGATTCGACCCAACTAGTATTTGAAGAAGAACACATAAAAGACAAAACATTTTTAAAAAATTATATGAGTGAAACAGATATAACTTCTAGCTTTAGATTAACTAACTTAAAGGGAGATCTAGCTCTTTACTACGGAGACCTAATTCTTGATAACCAAATTTATGTTTTGAGTATATGGGAGCCTTATAAATATAAAACATTAGACTGGAATATGAACCCGTATCAAGATAATTCATGGCAATTGTACTTTCATAGTTTAAGGATGTTAGACTACTTATTAAATGCATATGAAGTAAATGGAGAGACGAAGTATTTAGATAAAGCAATCGAATTGGCAATAGACTGGATAGATAACAATACGCAGGACGATCCAAGTACTCGCTGGGCATGGGCAGATCATGCAGTAAGTAGCAGAATTCTAACCATTTCTTATCTATTAGATGTCATCCAAAAAAGTAATTATGACGATTATGATAAGGTGAGTAAAATCTATCAATCTTTACATGAACATGCTGTTTGGCAATTTAATAATGAAAATTACAGGTATCCTCATAATCATGGCATTATGCAGGACAGGTCTTTAATACAAGCCTCATGGATGTTTAAAGGATTCACTGAATCGGATGAATGGTATGACTTAAGTATTTCAAGACTGGGAAAACAACTTGAAAGCTCAATAAGTTCAGAAGGAGTTCATTTAGAACATTCACCTTATTATCATATACACACTTTTAAGCTCTTTAGTGAGATTGAAGAATTGTTAAATGAACGAGGTGGAACATTGGGAGGCGAGTTAGAAGAAAAATTGACAAAAATGAAGCAATATCTCGCATATGTATATAAACCAGATGGGACGTTACCTCTAGTAGGAGACACGGTTCTAACCACTGTAGATAGCATAAGTAGCTTTAATGGTGAATATATTGATTTCATTGAGTCAAAAGGATTAGAAGGTACCCCACCTGGAAAGAGTAGTGTCGTTTTTGAAGAAGCCGGAGTGGGAATACTGAGAGACAAATGGGGATATGGTAGTAATTTTGATAAATCTACGTATCTGTTTCTCCAAGCTGGATATCACTCAAATACACATAAACATGCTGATGATTTAGCATTTGTTCTTTTTGGTGGAGGTCATGATATATTTGTCGGACCAGGAAAATACACGTACAATAACAGTGATATGAGAAAGCATCTTATGTCTGCATTAAGTCATAATACGGTAACGGTGAATCAAAAAAGTTATAATTTGGATATGAAGAATACTGGTACATTTATTAAAGATTACGAGTTTACTGATTCCTATGATAGAATTAAGGCCGTGCATAATTTGTATGATGGTGTAACATTCAACAGAGAAATCACTTTCTTAAAACCGAATGTTATCATTTTACGAGATTCTTTAGCATCAAATAGCGTGAATCAATATGAACAAAGATTTAACTTGAATCCGAACTCTGAACTTATTGAAATAGATAAGGACAAAGTTAAGTTTCAGGTAGGTGGTGATTTAGAAGTGACAATGAGGCAATTTAACCAAATCGATTCACTTAACCACTATTATGGTAGTAAAGATCCAATTAGAGGATTGGTATCTTATAAAACAAATGAACTAACCAAAGTAAATCAATTGGAATTTATAAAAGAAGGTAAAAATGAAGAATTTATAACAGTGATTGAAATGGAAAGCGATAGTTTTGAACAGAAAGTAGAGAACCTAGAGATCGTACGCAAAGATAATAAACTAGAAGTTATCTATGAAATGGAAGGAAAAGAGTTTTCAATGGCGTTAAACTAATTGTCTAGTGCACCGATTCTAGTAAAAGAATCGGTGCATTTTCTATTTATAAATAGTAAATACCTATATATTTTTTTACAAAATTTGATAAAATGACTAAGGGGGAGGAATGAGAATATGAAAAAATTTGTCATAATTATGTTAATAATGCTAGTTTTTTCACCGCTAGAACATTATGCATCAGCTAATAGTGAAGAAGATAGTCTTAGTGCTTCAGAGGAACTTATGTATTATTACATAACGGAAGATATTGAATTGATTTCAGAGGAAGAAAAGATAGGGACTTTAAGCGAAGGCAGTATTGTAGGGTTTGAAGACGAGGCTGCTTTTATTTATCAACTTGGGGATCATAAGATAGAAATTGGGGAAGAATTTTTATCTGAAATAGAGAATGATGAAGATATCTCAGAGAAAATAACGAGTTTTAAGGGAGAAACATTTGATAGTAATGAGTTGGTGGAATTTAATACAAGTAAGGAAACCGAACTTTTTTCTGCACTCGAAGAAGAGAACATAGGAAATTTGATCGGTAATGTTTCATTTCGAGGTGTTATTGTTGACGATAAAGTATTTTTATTGGCTGAGGATAACCAAGTACAACATTTCTATTTAAAACTAGCTGATATCACGATTAAAAGTGAGGAAACGGAAGCTGGAAATGAAAGTAATGCTGTCTCTGAGCAAGAGAATAACAGCGAAGTAGTAGAGGAAAGTAATGATGAGTTAAATCCAGAACCAGTTACGGATGAAAATGAGCAAAAAGTTTCAGAAGAAAATAGTGTTATAGAAGAAGAAACGGAACAAGAAGTAGAAGAAGAAAATAGCGATGAAGTACAGGAAGAAGAACAGGAAGAAGAACAGGAAGAAGAACTGCCAAAAGAGGAAAATAGTACAGTAGATTCAGATGTGGAAGCAAATAATGAGCAATCCTCAACCATGTCCTTGCAATCTACTAATGAAAATAATGAACCCGAAACGGAAATGAAAAAATTAGCTGCAGATGAAAATATAGAATTTCTACCTGGCGATAAGTATTTTACTGTTAAGGAAGATAGATTACCAGTCTATGATAATTCTTCTGGACAACTGGTGAAAGTCGGGGAACTGCTTAAAGGGAAAGAATATAAACGCATAAAAGATTATGGGAACTGGCATCAAATAACATTTGCGGAGTCAATAGGGTTTGTTTGGAGCGATTCAACAACTCCTTCAGATGGTAAGCAGTTATCAAATGAAGTTTCTAATAATATCGATTATGGTAGATCATTGAGGGCTGTAAGGCAAGCTCCTGTCTATGATAACTCATCTGGATCCCTTGATAGAATCGGGATGATTGATGCAGGTACCTCCTACTCGATACGACGTGATTACGGAAATTGGTATGAAGTAGAAATAAGTGGACGTATTGCTTATGTAAATAAAAATAATATAACAGCACCTTTTACAAACAATGATTCGTACTTTCGCGCGACAGCAGACAATTTAGCAATATATGATAATCGTTCAGGAAGTTTAATAAAGGTTGGCGAGTTATCTAACGGCCAAGAATATAAACGTCTTGGTTCATATGGGCAAAACTGGCATCGGGTTCAATACGGAAGTTATACAGCGTTTATCTATACCGATGGAACGGTTCCTTCAACCGGATCATATATAAAAAATGAAAATAAAAGCTCCACAAACACTAGCAGAGAACTTACAGCAAATCGTTCTTTGTCAGTCTATGATAATTCAAGCGGCTCTCTAGTAAAGTATGGAGAGATTTTAAAGGGACAAACATATCCTATTATTTCAGACTATGGCCAAAATTGGTATAAAGTTGATTTTGGGGGACGTATAGGCTTTGTGAGTACAGGAGATGCTCAGGAGAACTTTAAATCATCTGATCAATATTTCGAGGTTATCAGGAATAGTACTCCAGTTTACGATAAAAGTACAGGGGCGTTAGTGAAGGTAGGAGAATTAAATGCCGGCCAAACTTTCCCGCGAACACGTACTTTTGAAGGTGATTGGCATGAAATAAAGTATGGTGATGGATTAGCTTACGTTAATATTAACCAAACAAGGTTAAGTAGTGCCAATAAAATGAAGAATCTTAATAATTCATATGAGAACAGTGGTAGTTATTTAACACCTCTTGAGAATACAGCAGTCTATGATAATTCAAGCGGTAAGCTAGTGCAATTTGCGACTTTGCCAGAGGGTTTTAATTTTCCTGTAGTTGGAAATTATGGCTCGAGTTGGTACAGAGTGATAGTGGGAGAGAGAATTGGTTATGTTTCTTCAAATAAAGTGCAAAGCGAACCTATTATAGTTAGAAACAGTAGTTTAACCTCACCTTTAACGTTTGACGAAGCATTTACACGGCAAATGAATCGTGCGCCACAAACAGACGCATACCGATACTTGCCGGCGTATATAGAAAAAAAGTATGTTGACCTAACAAATTCACTAGCAACAAAGGGTGTTATCAATTCACATCTGACAAAGGTATACTCAGACAAGGATACGTCATCTCACAAGTACGCAATTCTAAGCCTTGGGACAACGTTAACCATCAAAAACTCAGACACAAATTGGTATGAAGTGACTTACACTAACCATCAGTGGAGATATCCAAAAGAGGATGCACTCAAAAACTATTTGGATCCTTCAAAGAATGATGAGTTTCAGCATTTAGATTTATCTCGGAGTGCTAATGTATCTGCGTTATCTCTTAATAAAGTATTGGATGGCAAAGGGGTACTGAATAATAAAGGAGATAAATTCATTGAAGCTGGAAGACAAAATAAAGTAAATGAAATATATTTAATTTCACATTCGTTATTAGAAACTAGTAATGGGACCTCTACATTAGCTACAGGTGGCATGGAAGTTGGATTGAATAGCAAAGGAACTCCAACGGCAGTAACTGAAAAAAATCGCAGCGATTTAACGGCGATTAAAAAAGTTTACAATATGTATGGTATTGGTGCATTCGATTCCTGTGCGAATACTTGTGGAGCTATCAGAGCCTATGAATTAGGATGGTTTAGTCACGATGAAGCAATTATTGGCGGCGCGGAATGGATTGGAAAAAGTTATATCCATCACGAAACTTACAAACAAAATACACTTTATAAAATGAGATGGAACCCAGCTAGTCCTGGCTATCACCAGTATGCAACGGATATTGGATGGGCGGCAAAGCAGGTGCCTAGAATGAAATCATTTTACAGTCAACTCTATAATTACACACTAGAGTTCGATATAGTGAAATATAAATAAGAGTTTCGAGGAAGAGAGTCTCTTGAAAGGTTTTAAACCTTTTGAGTCACTCTCTTTCCTTTTGTTGTGTGTTGTGCATAAAAGAGAGAAGTTTCCGTCATTTTTCTGTTGAAGATAGAATTAAAATAATGTTAACATGTCATATTCTATCTAATATTGGAAAATCAGATGATAATGGTGATATATATTATGATGAAATTATGATAATATAAGTGTATATTGTATAAATAGGTGATATGAAAATGAGGAAGAAAAAGATATTAATGGTTACTCAGAACTTTTATCCGGTCATCGGTAGTGCTGGTAATAGAATGAAGAATTTATACAAACTATTAAACACCAAGGAAGTGGAAACAGAAGTACTCACGATAGAACCTTCTTATCCAAATAAAAATCTTTATCATGATGAAAAGTTTTGGGATGATGAGGAGATAAATGCCGAAGAGGAAAAAGAAACGTCGAAAATCAAGAGGGTATCTATAAAGAATCGTAGGTTTACAAGCAGGTTCTTAAGTAGACTCTTTTTTTATGTGGAAATGATGATCAAGTATTCATTTAAATTAGTGACGCTTAGAAAGAAGCAACACGACTATATTTATGTGAGTACACCACCGATTTTTATTGTATTTTCAGTATTGATGACACATGCATTTTCGAAGTCAAAAATCATTTTAGAAGTTAGAGATTTATGGCCGGATAGTTTAGTGGGCGTGAAGAAATTTGACCATCCAATCATTTTAACTTTCTTTAGATACTTTGAAAAAAAGATGTATAATAAAGCGGATATTATTATTGTCAATAGTCCCGGATTCATCGGACACATAACCGAAAAATTAAATAGAAAAGATAAAGAAATTATCTATATCCCAAATGGGCCACGTGAAGATGAACTAATTGATAAAAGTGCTTCCACCGACCGGTTTAATGTAGTGTATACCGGCAATCTTGGTTTAGCTCAAGACATCGACCGGTTAAAGCTGCTCGCCTTGGAGTTAGATGCCCACCAGATTGACTTTGAAGTGGTAGGCTATGGTGTTCATGAGAAAGACTTTCGGCAATACATTGACGACCACAGCTTAAAACATGTTAAGTTAAGGAATGCAACAACCCGTAAAGAGAGTTTGGCGATGATTCGCCGCTGTGATATCGCGGTAGCCTTCTTAAATGATGAAGAAGTGTTTTCAACGGTTCTTCCTGGAAAAATTATCGATTACATGACTGTGTCTACCCCGATAATAGCTGGTGTAGCAGGCGTTTCAGCAGAAATGATCACAAAAAATCATGTAGGAATTGTTTATAATCATGTAGAAATCAATAAAATGGTTGACAAGATCCTGGAATTGCAAGAAAATCGAGAAGAGCTATGCACGATGCAAAAAAATTGTCGAAAAGTTATCAACGAAAACTTTCTATGGGAAAACAATATAAACAGAATTTTAAATAAGATCAGGGCTTAAACTAAGGAGTGCAGCATGAAAAGGGTAGGAATGTTTGTTTGGAATCATTTTACGAATGATGCTCGAGTATTAAGAGAGTGTACAACGTTATCAAAAAATGGATATGATGTTGATTTATTTTGTATTGATGACCCCGAAGATAATAGCATTGAACAATATGAAGAAGTAAATGAGAACTTCAGGGTGCACCGGTTAGAAAGATATCCCAAGTTACTAACTGGCATGCAAAAGGTTTATAAAACATTGAGGAGAAATAAGTTATTATTAGTTGTGGCAGGTTTAATATGGCTGTTATTCGTTTATTTAATCCCTCTAATAACGATACCTATTACGGTTCTTTCAGCCTTGCTGTTAAAAACAAAAGTAAGGGTTGTATGGATAAGGGGATCGATGATTGTAAGAATGATCATCAAAGCACACAGGGGAAATTATGATATTTATCACTCAAACGATTTGAATACATTACCTCAAGGATATGTTGCCGCTAAATGGCGCATGAAGAAGAAGAAGTTAATTTATGACTCGCATGAGGTTCAAACGAGCAGAACCGGCTATGAACATCCGATGTACAAAAAGTTTGAAGGTTTTTTTATTAACCGTATGGACGAAATGTATGTTGAAAATCATACGCGTGCTAAATATAATGAGGATTTATATGGTTTCTATCCAAATGTCCTCCACAATTATCCTTTTAAGCAAAAAGTGGAAGATAAAGAGAAAGTCGATCTACATGCCATGTTAGGGATAGATAAGGAAGAAAAAATCCTTCTATATCAAGGTGGCGTGCAAACGGGAAGAGGTTTAGACAAGTTGGTAGAAGCGTTTCCTATGTTTGACGACGGTGTTTTGGTTTTCATCGGTGAGGGTAGAATAAAAGAAGACCTTATTCAAAAAGTCGAGGATTTAGGGCTGTCGAATAAAATTCGTTTCTTACCTAAAGTGCCGTTGAAGGAACTGCCGAAATACACTCGAAATGCCTATTTGGGATTTCAAGTTCTGAATAACGTTTGTTTTAATCACTATTCAGCTTCTTCTAACAAGTTATTTGAATATATGATGAGCGAAGTACCAGTCGTAGCATGTGATTTCCCGGAAATTAAAAATGTTGTAATCGACAATGAAGTCGGATTAACGGTTGATTCTCATAACCCAAAGGAAATAGCAGAAGCGGTGAACAAACTTTTAAAAGATGAAGCATTAAGAAATAAATTAAGTGAAAATTGTATTGCAGCTCGTGAACAATACAACTGGGAAAGTGAACAAAAACACTTATTAGCAGTATATAATAAACTTTAAAATTTGGGGAGTGTGTCGTTTCAATGAACATTTGTACAATAGGATTAGGATATATAGGGTTACCTACATCAATTATGTTTGCGAAATATGGAGTAAATGTAATTGGAGTTGACGTGAAAAAAGAAGCTGTTGAGTTATTAAACAGCGGGAAAATTCATATTGAAGAACCTGGATTACAAGAAGCGTTAGAAGAAGTGATTGAAGCAGGAACGTTTAAAGCAGCGTTGAAACCTGAAAAAGCAGATACTTTTATTATTGCTGTGCCAACGCCGAATAATGATGATGAGCATAAGTCATGTGACTTAACATATGTCATGACGGCACTGGAAAACACAATTCCTTATTTAGAAAAAGGGAATGTCGTGATTATTGAATCTACGATAGGTCCAAGAACGATGGACGACTTTGTCAAACCGAAGCTTGAAGAAGCTGGTTTTGAAATTGGCAAAGACATCTATCTTGTTCATTGTCCAGAAAGAGTACTTCCCGGACAAATTATGCATGAACTAATTTATAACAATCGGATTGTTGGTGGAGTGACACCTGCGTGTACTAAAAAAGGGATTGAAGTATACGAAACATTTGTGAAAGGCGAAATTATTGAGACAGATGCCAGAACAGCAGAAATGTCTAAATTGATGGAAAATACTTATAGAGATGTAAATATTGCACTTGCAAATGAATTAGCTAAAATTTGTAATGAACTCAACATCAATGCGTTAGATGTGATTAAATTAGCGAATAAACACCCGCGTGTTAATCTTCATACACCAGGGCCTGGAGTTGGAGGACACTGCTTAGCGGTTGACCCTTACTTTATTATTGCTAAAGCACCGGATACAGCAAAATTGATTACGCAATCCCGCGCAATTAATAACTCTATGCCGGATTATGTTGTGGATTCTGTTTATAAGTTATTGGAAGTTAATGCCGGTAAAAAGGTGACTGTTTTCGGTCTAACTTATAAAGGAAACGTCGATGACATTCGTGAAAGTCCTGCATTAGAAATTTATAATAAATTAGTTATGAATAAGGACATTGAGGTAGTTGCATACGATCCACATGTCAAAGAAGCGTTTGTCGAGAAAGACATTCATAAGGCTGTAGATGGTTCAGATATGGTTCTTATATTAACGGATCACAACGAGTTTAAAGAACTGACTTCTGAGGCATATAAAAAGATGAAAACACCGCTTGTTTTTGACACGAAAAATGTTGTTGTAAATTATACAGATGAGTTAGAGTATTTACACTTTGGAAACTTATTTACTCGAACAAACAAAGAAGCGTTACCTGTTAATTAAAAATTAGAAAGAGGCATTAATATGTTTTAGTGTCTCTTTTTAACATGTTTGTTAAACATCAATCTAAATTTTTTCTTATTTTAAGAGTCATATTACTCGCTTTACTGCACTCTATATAAGAAAGAAGTCGATAAAGGAATTGTAGGTGATCGGATTTGAACTACCCTATTCATGAATATGTTATTGCTTTTATTATCTCAATGGGAGTGGCTTTGCTTATCACACCTTATGTTATAAAAATTTCTAAAAAAACTGGTTTTGTGGATTTACCTAGTTACAGAAAAGTTCACATGCAGGCGATGCCTAGAATAGGTGGCGTGTCGATAATTGCAGGTGTAGCAGCTGGACTTGTTTACTTACAACCAACAAGTCAGTATATGATGCCGTTTTTGATAGGGGCCGGCATTATAATCATTGTGGGATTATTAGATGACCGGTTTAACATTAAACCGTTGTATAAATTGGCAGGACAGATTGTCGCAAGTATTGTTGTGGTGTCGAATGGGATTTTAATTGACTCCATCTCCCTACCTTTCGTCGGTTTCATTGAGTTTGGTTTATGGAGTATTCCTGTTACAATAATTTGGATATTGGCTATAACAAATGCAATTAATATTATAGATGGTTTAGATGGTTTGGCAGCGGGAACTTCGGCAATATCTCTGGCAGCGTTACTTATAGTGGCCGTGATGGATGGACAGGCACTCGCTGTTGCCTTAGCAATCATTTTTATTGGAAGTACACTGGGCTTCTTATACTATAATTTTTACCCAGCCAAAATATTTATGGGTGACACGGGTTCTCTTTTTCTCGGGTATTCCATTGCTGTTATATCTATATTCGGCTTATTAAAAAACTTGACGATGTTTACTGTCATTGTTCCTTTTGTTATTTTAGGAATTCCAATTTTGGATACGCTTTTTGCAATGATCAGAAGGTTTGTGAATAAACAAGGAGTTATGACAGCGGACAAATTACATTTTCATTATAAACTGTTGGAATTAGGGTTATCTCATCGAAATACCGTGTTAGTTATTTACGGGATAAACATTGTGTTTGGTTTAACGGCAATTGTATTTTCGTCTAACGTACTATGGTTATCCCTATTGCTTGGGATACTTGTCTTAATTGGTGTGGAAATCATTGCGGAAGTAACGGAATTACCGGGAAAGAAACGAAATCCGTTTTTGCATTATTGTAAAAAAAAATTCTTCAAGTCAAGGAGAAGTTAAATAATAAATAAAATACCTCTCGAATTTTCTCTAGGCGGACGCTTTCCGCAGTCCCTAAATAAAAACATACATCGATTCCCTGAAAGGAGTTGTGATGTATGTTTTTTTTGTTGTGAGACAAACTATCAGAGGAGAGTTGCTAAAAAGAGGACAAAAAACCAGTAATGGCATAAAGCCATTACTGGATATCGGATGATGATGATTGTACTGTTGTTCTGTTTAGTTCAAGGTGTTCTCGTAACTGTCTTTGTAATTGAGTAAGTTCTTCTTCATCTGGGATTTCGTAGTAGACACTATTGATACTCTCTGAAGTTGTTTTAAGTGGTAAATGTTCGATATTATTGGTATTAAAATCAGAGTAATTTTTGAAGAGCGGTAATCCGTCTCTTAAACGTAGATTAGTTTGTACATTTCTGCTTACTTCTTGAAATATATCGTCCACTTTCAATAAACTTGAACTCGAAGTTAACTCTTTGATAAGAGCCTTTATGACCTCTTGCTGACGTTCGTTCCGACCAATGTCACCTCTAGGGTCAGACATCCTCATTCTAGCGTAGGCAAGGGCATAACGGCCATCTAGTTCCATTGTACCTTCAGTAAACTGCAATTTCTCAGCCTTTGGATCATCACTATTTTGTTCAAAATCAAATGGGACATCTACTTCAATTCCGCCGGCTAAATCAACAATATTTTTAAAACCATCAAAATTTACGGTAGAAAAATAATCAATTGGAATGTCCAAGAATTCTTCTACTGTTTTTATCGTTAATTGTTCCCCGCCAAATGCATACGTATGATTGATTTTGTCTTTGTTTTCCCGACCAGGGATAGAAACCCGTGTATCTCTCGGTATTGTAACGATGTTCAATGTTTCTTCCGTTGGGTTAAACGTTGCTACCATGATGGTATCGGCTCTTCCGTTTGCTTCGGATTCTGAAGAGTAATCCTCAATGCCGAGCAGTAATACCGAAACAGGGTCTTTACTGATCGAAACTGCCTCGTACCGTTTATCGGACTTTTCAATTTCTACATAAGATTCACTCGCTGCTTGATACGTTTGATAAAAAATATATGATGCAACTGCTACTATAATTAGAGAAAAGAGTGCTAGCACTTTTGCGAGTCTGCGCCAATTACTACCCTTCTTTTTTTTATTTATTCGTGAGTATCCCATTAACATTCCCCTTTAAATTTAGGTAATTAGTATATCCATATCGATACAATTTTACCTTATAGAAGCTTTTTAGTAAACAAGATATTTAAAATATTGTCGAACTTTAGTATAATAGTATTGGTATGCTTTTAAATTAAAAAAGGATATTATCATGAATCGCGATGAAAGGCGGTATGACAATGGAAAAGATCAAAGTGATGACAATATTTGGAACGCGCCCAGAAGCTATTAAGATGGCTCCTTTAGTGCAAGCTTTGGAGAAAAATGACTCAATTTCTTCTATCGTTACTGTTACGGCTCAACATAGAGAAATGCTGGATCAGGTATTATCCATATTCGATATCAAACCGGATTATGACTTAAATATTATGAAGGACAGACAAACACTGGCAGATGTTACAATGAGAGCTCTAGACGGCCTCGATAAAATTTTAAAGGAAGCTAAGCCTGATATTGTTTTAGTTCATGGTGATACTACAACAACATTTGTGGCAAGTCTGGCTGCATTTTATAATCAAATCGAAGTTGGCCATGTGGAGGCAGGTTTACGCACGTGGAATAAAATGTCTCCATATCCGGAAGAAGTGAACCGCCAAATAACAGGTGTTATCGCTGATTTACACTTTTCTCCTACTAGACAAGCAAAAGAAAACTTACTCCGAGAAAATAAATCAGCAGATCATATCTTTATTACTGGAAACACAGCGATTGATGCATTGAAATTCACAGTGGTAGATGAATACACGCACCCCGTTTTAGATGAGCTTGGTGATGATGATATGATTTTGCTTACTTCCCACCGTCGTGAAAATTTAGGACAACCGATGAGGAATATTTTCAAAGCAGTTAAAAGAATTGTCGATGAATACCCTAATATTCAAGTAGTGTATCCAGTACATTTAAACCCAGTCATTAAAGAATTGGCAGATGAGGTTCTTGGAAATGATCCGCGTATTCATCTCATTAGTCCGCTTGGTGTGAGGGACTTTCACAATATCGCTGCTAAATCTTACTTAATTTTAACAGATTCAGGAGGCATCCAAGAAGAGGCTCCTTCATTAGGTAAACCAGTTCTAGTTCTCAGAGATACAACCGAGCGCCCTGAAGGTGTCGAAGCTGGATCTTTAAAGCTTGCGGGAATGGAAGAGGAAAATATTTATCAATTGACGAAGGAATTGCTGGAAAACAAAGAGACTTATGCCTCGATGTCAAACGCGTCTAATCCATACGGTGATGGAGAAGCTTCGGAACGAATTGCAAATGCAATCCTTTACCATTTTAAGAAATTGGACAAACGTCCAGAAGATTATAAAATATAACATAACAGCAAACGGAAAACCAATCGAAGCAGGTTGGTTTTTCTACATAACTCCTCTGCTGTTGGGGGACAACCAGTGCCGTATGAAGATGTTTCGAAATATGGGATTGTTGGGCCTAAATCCGGTGAGATTGAACCTGGTCTTATTCACGTGGGTGATTAAGTGGAAAAACCTACGAGGGAAGAAGCGCTATCCAATTTTACTTTTGATTCATAGGAACCCGGTTCGGGTAATGGGATAGTAAGTGTTTCCAGATAGTGGAGGCACTTTAAAATGAATGTTAGTATTTTTAATTCCATAATTCTGAGGACTGTCTGTTTTACAATTGAGACAGTCCTTTTAGAGATTGTTTTACAGCCCCCTTGATAATTAGGCGGTGGTGAAAGCTCACAGAGTATTTAATAAAAGATGCTTTGCGTTTATTATTAAACCTTGCTATACATTTCCGCAGCAATTGTTTAGTATAAGACACATAGTGAATTATTCATGGATAAACAAAAAGTACATACATAATCAAACAGATGTTAGAGTGAAAGGAGTGCCTCTATGAGCTCACAAAAACGAAGACCGCTTAATCTCCAAGAAAACTACGACCGGCAGGCATTTATGAGAGACCTCGTTGCAGGGCTAACAATATTTGTCATGCTAGTACCTCAAGGAATGGCGTATGCTATGTTAGCAGGCTTACCGCCAGTAATGGGTCTGTATGCATCGACAATACCATTATTTATTTATGCCCTTTTTGCTTCGTCGAGGCATCTAGCAGTAGGCCCCGCGGCGATTGCATCATTATTAGTTCTCTCCAGTGTATCCGCGTATGCGGAGCCTGGCTCATCTGAATACATTTCACTCGTGTTGATCCTGACATTTATGGTCGGTGCGATTGAACTCTTGCTAGGACTGTTAAAAGCAGGGTTTCTCGTTAAATTTATCTCGCATCCCGTCATGAACGGGTACACATCCGCAGCTGCGATTGTCATCGGTGTGAGTCAGCTGAACCATTTACTTGGTGTTGAAACGAAAAATTTTATGCAAATTCAATTTCTCATTATCGAACTCATCGAGAACATCAGCCACACGCATCTAATCACGGTAGCAATTGGACTTGGCAGTGTTATCACTCTCGTCGTTTTGAAAAAAATCAATCCGAAAATTCCAGCGGCACTTATCGTTCTCGTCTTATCGATCATCACAGTAAACACCTTTCAATTAGATCAACGTGGCGTGACTATCGTTGGTAGCGTTCCAAGCGGGTTTCCAGCTCTGACGATTCCGAATTTGACACCCGAAAACATGTTTACGTTATTTTTGATGGTCATAACGATTGCGCTCATTGGATTCATGGAATCACTCGCCATCTCACAAGCGATTGCGGACAAGGAAAAATATAAAGTCGATCCGAATAAAGAATTAAGAGCATTAGGATTGTCAAACATAGCAGGTTCTTTTTTCTCGGCCTATCCTGTGACAGGAAGCTTCTCTAGAAGTGCCGTTAATCACCAATCAGGTGCGGTATCACAACTATCATCAATTATTACCGCGGTATCGGTGTTACTGACGTTGCTATTATTCACCTCTTATTTTTACTATTTACCGACCGCAGCTTTAGCAGCAATTATTTTTGTAGCAATTGTAGGACTAGTTGATATAAAGACAGCAAAGTACTTATTTAAAGTGAAACCTTTGGACGGATGGGTGTGGGTCGTCACATTTTCAATCACCTTACTGATCGGGATAAAATGGGGGATTCTTGTTGGAGTGGCTTTCTCATTATTTCTCTTGTTAAAACGAAGCTCCGCACCAAAAGTAGTGGAATTAGGCTACGTTGAAAAAGACCACGAATTCCGCAATCTTAACAGAATCACGGAAGCGAAACGACTCAAAGACACGTTAATGGTACGAATCGATTCGAGCCTTTATTTTGCAAACATCGCCCATTGCGAAAAAATAATCAGAGACCTACTTCAGAATACGTCGGATACGAAATGGATGGTCATCGACATGTCGGGGGTTAACGACATTGATACCATTTCCATCAAAGTTCTGGAGGAAATCATGGAAGAATACCAGGAAAAAGGTGTCTCGTTTCTCTATGCAAACTTAAAAGGCCAAGTGAGAGACTCTTTAACCAACGCTGACTGGGACAGAAAATACAAAGAAAAAACCTCCTACATCACGATGGACCATTTACTGGAGGACAACGACATAGGCGGCAAACGCAATACGTCCCAAACGGATATCACCCAAGACAACGATGATTACATGATTTAAGGGTTGCTTCTGGGGGGGGCGTAATGGAGAAAGTAAATGAAACATAAATTTGTTTTAAGCGCACTCACCAACCAAACAACATCATTTATCCTACACAAAAAGCTCCGCCATCATTGGCGGAGCTTTTACATGTAAGACGATTAACGATATATAGGAGAGGGGATAGTAGTAGATTGAAAAAGGATTAAAAACGACCTGCGCCAAGGTAAGAATTGCTCCAATAAGAAGTGTTCAAATTAGACACCGTAACGCCAGTAGAAGAACCGGCATGGATGAACTCATTATTACCTAAGTAAATACCAGCGTGGGATGGTCCGGAATGAGTGGTGGCAAAGAAAACAATATCGCCAACTTGCGGATTAGAAACACTCGTAGCCGCACCATGAATCGCTGATACCGTTCGAGGAATGCTCTGCCCATTTTTACTGAATGCATAATTTAAAAATCCGCTGCAATCAAATCCGGAGGGTGAAGTTCCGCCCCAGCTGTATGGAGAACCAATCTGCCCTTTAGCAGTAGAAATAACTCCACTCGCACTAGAAGAACTGCCAGAAGAATTACTTCTAACAGATCCGGTAGAACCAGATTTTGAACTACTTTTACTAGCGCTACTAGATCCAGAAGAACTGACAGAACCGCCTAATGCACCAAACGTTTGAGGACCAGCAACGCCATCGACTGAAATCCCGGCACTACGTTGAAAAGACTGAACAGCACTGCGTGTTTGACTTCCGAAAACACCATCAACCGAACCAGCATTTGCACCATTGCTATTCAATGCTGACTGTAAAGATCGAACACCAGAACCTCGACTGCCATAACGAAGAGTTCCCGAAAAGTTTACCGTAGAAGAACTCGCACTAGCTGAAGAACCGCCACTATCAGAAACACCTAAAGAACGAAACGTTTGCGGGCCAACAATACCATCTACTAAAATTCCCTTACTGCTCTGAAAACTTCTAACTGCCTGCTTTGTAGCTGAATCAAAGTTACCAGTGGAAGAAGAAGCGTAATGCCCTGTGTCCCGCAGCACATCCTGTAACTCCTCCACATCGGCATGATTCGAACCTGTACGCAACGTCTGATCGCCAAGAGCCGCACCTGACACCGCTGGAAAAATAAATAACGAACTAGCCAAAACAACACTCATAAGCCCTTTTTTCATAAAATTAAACTCTCCCCTTATTACCAATTTGTAAAAAACCTCCTAGAAGAATAGTTCTTTTCAATACAAGGCTTAGTTTATATGGAAAATATGGAAGGGACAATAGATTTTTCCGAACTGTAATGATATCTAACCTCCTTGTAAAACTTGTAACATAGAAGTAATTTAATCCAAGCTCAAAGTCCTATACAGCAAAAATCTAATGTACCTAGTATGTTGTTTTTAGATGAAAATGAAAGAAGTGAAATACGGAGTCGGTAGCCGAAAAATCAATAGCTGTAGACCACTCAGAGTTTTATCTCTATGAAGCAGAAGCGAGACCGGAAAAGCGGGGACTTCCTTGAAGTGAATGCAAGAGAGTAACTCTTCTCTCAAAACATATAAAAAGAACCTGCCATTTGGACGATGGCAGGTTCCTTTAAAAAAAGATGTTTAACTTCATATATTAGGGGGGATAGTAGTGTAATGATTAAAGTTGATTTAGTAGTAGTTAAATTAGATATTATAGACGACCTGCACCCATGTAAGCCTTGCTCCAGTAAGGGTTGCTTAAGTTAGAAATAGTTACTCCAGTAGAAGAACCTGAATGAATGAACTCATTATTACCTAAGTAGATACCAGCGTGAGATGGGCCAGTTCTTGTTTCAAAAAATACGATATCTCCACGTTGCGGGCTAGAAACTTTTGTAGCTGCACTGTAGATAGAAGCTACTGTTCTAGGCATACTTTGACCATTTTGGTGGAAAGCATAATTCATGAAGCCACTGCAATCAAATCCAGATGGAGTTGTTCCGCCCCATACATAGGAAGCACCAATTTGACCACGAGCTGTAGAGATAATAGATTCTACTGTTGAAGAACTTGCAGAAGACACGCTGTTACTAACTGATCCAGTAGACCCTGCACTAACCGTTGATCCGCCTGATGAGCTAGAAGCTGAACTTCCAGATCCGCCATTTAATGCTTTATATGTTTGTGGTCCGGCAATACCATCTACGCCAATTCCTGCACTACTCTGGAAGCTGCGAACAGCACTTGCTGTGTTAGGTCCAAATACGCCATCTGCCGTTCCTGCATTAGCACCATTGTTGTTTAAAGCATTTTGTAACGTACGAACAGCAGATCCACGGCTTCCTTGACGAAGCGTTTGTGAAAAGTTAATTGTAGATGATGAAGATGAACTTGCTGAAACGTTACTAGAAGTAGAACTGTTTCCGCCAGAAACACCTAACGCACTAAATGTATTTGGTCCAGCGATTCCATCAACGCTAAGTCCTTTGCTCTTTTGGAAATCACGAACAGATTTGTTTGTTACAGGACCGAAATAACCTGTGGAATTACTAGAGTTAAAATGCCCTGTGTCCCGCAGTGCATCTTGTAACTCTTCTACGTCTCCGTGTCGAATTCCCTCACGTAATGTTTGATCTCCTAATGCTGCACCTGAAACTGTTGGTAAAACCAACAATGAACCTGCCAATATAACACTCATTACCACTTTTTTCATTTTAATTACTCTCCCCTTTATGTATTCATTAATTAATTGTCGTTTGTTGTTTACAAGACTCAGAATATAATAGATTTTAGAGGGAAACAATAGATTTTCACACATTGTAACGATTCATAATCAATTTGTAACAGTTGTAACACAAAAGTAATATAAAATTGTCTGAAAGGCCTATATTGTTGACGTTGAATCTATGATAGATATTTTTTGTAATAGCAAACCATATTCAAAATAAACAATAAAAAAGTGAGTCCAGCCAATTTGGTTGGACTCACTTTTTTGTTACTCGTTATTCAGTATCTTAGTCGTCAGTTTGTTTCTTCATTAGAAGCAACACTGGAGTCATCTAACTCTAAATGAGCACGAAGTTCACTGGAAATGCGTTGGCGTTCTTCTTCAGGGACCATTAAATACCAGATGCTATCAATTGTTTCTCCAGTACCGGATATTTCTAATGTTTCTGATTGATGACGAGCGTCCTTGTAGTTGCTTTGAAGATCGACCATTTCATCGAAAGTCAGGTTAGTTTTCATGTTCGTTCCGATTGCAGTTAAAATTGATTCGGCTTTTGTCACGGAACTAAAAGAAGCACCTTCTTTGATAATTCCTTCAATGACTTGTCGTTGTCTATCATTTCGGCCTAAATCACCTCGTGAGTCTTGTTTACGCATTCGTGAAAAAGCAAGTGCCTCGTCACCATTTAAATATAACTCGCCTTCCTCAAATGTATATCCGCTTTGATCAAAGGAAAAGTCGTTATAAACCGTCACATTACCTAGTGAATCGACAATATCTTTAAATCCGGTCATGTTTACGGTTAAGAAATAATCAATTGGAATATCAAGATAATTCTCTACGGTATTAATCGCCATTTCTTCGCCACCGAATGCAAAAGCATGATTGATCTTGTCCTGTACTCCACGTCCGATAATTTCGGTACGTGTGTCACGAGGGATACTTACCATACGCATGGATTCATCATTTGGGTTTACGGTAAGGACCATCATCGTATCGGTTCGACCTTGCGTAGATTCTTCCGCATCAACCCCCATTAATAGGAAAGAAAGTGGCTGCCGCCCCTCATCTACATCAACTTCTACCTCTCGTTTAGCAGATTTGTCTCGTTCGATCGGAGAATGCATATCCGAATTTATTGTACTTTGTACCGATTTATATAAATAAAAGCCGTAACCACCAACAGCTAAAACAAAGACCAACATCACCGATCCAATAATAATAAGAGCTTTTTTCATGTAATTATCTCCTTCACTGATTTCTTCTAAAATATAGTATAGTTTTAAACTGGATACAACGCAATATAAACTTACCAAATTCTGATATATTTCCCGAAAACTATTTACTTTAAACCTATTATCAGATAGCATGATAGAGTGTTAAAAAAATGCTCGAAAAACATAAGAAATTGAAATAATAAACATAATTAACTTATGAAAATAACTTTTACTCATCATACTTTTCAGGAGGACACCATGGAAGAAACAATTAGTTTGAAAGAAATTATGGGTACGTTAAAGAAGCATTTGAAACTTATTGCAATTATCACTGTTAGTGCAGTTGCTTTGAGCGCCATTGTTTCCTATTTTCTCTTAACACCAACGTATCAATCGTCAACGCAAATACTTGTAAACCAGTCTCAAGAAGAAGGACAAAGCTATTATTCTACAGGTGAACTGAGAACAAACTTAGATTTGATAAACACGTATAATGTGATCATTAAATCGCCTAGAATACTAGAACCTACACTAGAAGAACTAGGAATAGATAAATCAGTGGAAGCACTTAATAACCAAATCACTGTTGGCAGTCAGGGAGAATCACAGGTTGTGAATATTACTGTCACCGATGAAAGTCCAGCACTGGCAGTAGACATTGCCAATACGATTGCACTCATTTTCCAACGCGATATTGTGGAGATTATGGCGGTAGACAATGTGTCGATTTTATCACCAGCTGAACTTGGTGAGAATCCGTCCCCTGTAAATCCAAATCCTACATTAAATATGGCAATTGCTTTTGTTGTTGGTTTAATGGCAGCTGTTGGATTAGCTTTTTTACTTGAATTCTTGGATAACACGATCCGAACAGAAGATGATGTAGCACAAGTGTTAGGTGTACCCGTGTTAGCTTCTATTTCAACGATTGATGCATCCAAAGTGGAACTGAAGGAAATGACGCACTCACGACGAGCGAGAACAGGAAGTGAACAGCATGGCGCGTAAAAAACAAAACAAAGAGTTATCAGATAAACAGCGGAGTCTTGTCACAGAATTTGATAAGAAGTCTCCGATTGCCGAGCAATTCCGGACATTACGAACGAACATTCAGTTTGCATCGGTTGACCGTCAGCTGAAAACGATGATGATAACTTCATCCTCACCAGGCGAAGGGAAATCAACTGTCATTGCCAATTTAGGGGTTGTTTTAGCCCAACAACATAATAAAGTATTGCTTGTCGACAGCGACTTACGAAAGCCAACCGTACACTTTACGTTTGCCCTGCCAAACCAAGTAGGACTAACAAACGTCGTTACTCAGCAAGCGGCATTCGATGATGTTGTCGTGAATACATCGATTCCAAGACTTGATGTGTTACCTTCTGGACCCGTTCCGCCGAATCCTAGTGAACTACTAGGTTCGAGAGCGATGAAAGAATTTGTTAATCAAGTAGCTAAAAACTATGACTATATTTTATTCGATGCACCGCCTGTTAATGCTGTCACAGATCCACAGGTTCTATCAAGATTAGTAGATGGAGCTATATTAGTCATTCGTAGTGGACAAACGGAAGAAGAGATGGCTAAAAGAGCTGTAGAATCACTTAAGAAAGTGGATGCCAATATTCTTGGTGTTGTATTAAATGATAGAGAAATGGAAAATGCTCAGTATTATTATTATTATGGAGAGAAAGGGTAGGGATTTGTCTAACTTTTGTTAGAAAATAAATCCTTTTCTATCTCCTTAGTAGTAGGACCAACACGCACGTCGTTGGTCCTACTGCGGTTACTCGTTGCAAAAAAAATTGCTACTAGTGAAGTGCTACTTACTTAATGAGTGAATAAGACAGCTACCTTCCGGCCACGCGTATCAAGGAAGAGCACCTTGATACTTAAAACATGGCGGCGGAAGCTGACGCTGTAGTTAATAAAAACTGAAGGGAATTTTTATTATATGATCGACTTACACTGTCATATCTTACCTGGCTTAGATGATGGGGCACAAACGGAGAGTGACCTTCTTGACATGGCGAAGGCTGCTATGAGTGATGGGATCACGACGATTGTGGCTACGCCTCATCACAAGAACGGAACTTATGAAAACAAGAAACAAACAGTTCTAGCGGCTGTTGAGAGTGCGAATCAAGTTCTAAAGACTCACGGGCTTAACCTTGAGATACGTCCTGGTCAGGAGTGCCGAGTGTATGGGGAATTGATTGAAGATCTTGAGAATGGCGAGGTACTGAGCATGAATGATTCAAAGTACCTTTTTGTTGAATTTCCTTCATCAGAAGTTCCAAGGTTTAGTAAAAAGCTTTTTTACGATATACAAATGGCGGGGAAGATTCCGGTAATTGTCCATCCTGAAAGAAACCAAGTATTTATGAAGAAACCAGAGATGCTCTATGAATTTGTGAAAAATGGAGCCCTGACACAAGTAACGGCAGCAAGTGTTGCAGGTAAGTTTGGGAAGAAGATTGCTAGTTTCTCATTGGATCTTATCGAAGCTAATTTAACTCATTTTCTAGCTACGGATGCACACAATATTACGAATCGCAGTTTTCATCTGACGGATGCTTATAATAAAGTAAGGGAAGAACTCGGAGAAGATAGAGTGTATTTCTTTCAGGAAAATGCAGCCTATTTAATAGATGGTGACCATGTGATGGTAGAGCAGCCTAAACACATTAAAAAGAAGAAAATACTGGGTTTATTTTGAGTAAGGGTATTCTTTGGAGATGTTCATTCTTTAAAAACCCTATTCCAATGTAAATAAGTATAAAGTTACCATAAACAATGCAATATATACTCACATTTTGTTCGTGGGATATGGTAAAATTAGATGGATTCTTGTACTTAATTATGGTAATTATTAAAAATGAAGTAAGTTACTTGAAATAATTTAATATCGATGCAGAGCAAGTAAGAAATTAAAGAAGCCAATAGACCTAGCACTCGCTGCGACAATGTATACATACATCTTGCGTGACTACTTTAAAACGAGAGTAACCATAGCAAGAAAGAGATGAAATACTTATACTCTGTTTTTGGAGAAAAGTATTTTTTGTTCGGATAAATATTCCGAGTATTCAGATCGGGATTGGTCGAACTGTGTCGAATATTGTATAAAAACTTTTATAATTAACGTTTTTAAAAAGATAGAATATATAAGTTGTCAGCTATCTTTACGCCACACGTATCAAGGAAAACCCACCCTTGACACTTAAATGATTGTGGCGAAAGATTACGATGTATTTAACAAAAGACGCATGCGTTTTCTTATGGGTCATTTCTTCAATACCCTTATCAATGAAGGAACTCGGCTTTGCTGTGGGTGATCATTCTCTATTGAGAACACCTTAGGCGCAATTTTGTTGCCATTGGTGAAGAGTGAGGTTAGGTTAGATGCCTTTTTACATATGAAGTTTATTTATATGGTAGTGGTAGTTTCAAGAGGAATACTAAGAAATCTATCGGTAAGTACCGGAGGATTTCTTAGTATTTCTGAAGTTAATTAGATAGCGGCGAAAGTCTACGCTGAATTTTAAAAAGACTACTAGGTGGTCTTTACAAGGAGGAACTGGAATGGAGTTTCGAACGAGATTAATGACTTTGATGTCTATTGATTCGTTAATTGTGTTTTTCTCGATTTATATGAGTTATTTTCTATTAAGTGCTTCGCCAATGATTCCGATGGCGATTATTGTAAGTTCTGTTGCATTATTTGTGTTTCACCATCTTTTTGCATATTATTTCAAGCTTTATCAACGCGTTTGGTCATATGCAAGTATTCAGGAATTATCAGCAATTTTTAAAGCAGTAACATTAACGATCATCATAGTTGGGTTAATATTAATGGTCTCTTTTCAAGGTTTTTTCGTGAGAACGTTAGCCATAACTTGGATGCTCCATATTTTACTCATAGGTGCATCACGATTTTCATGGCGAATTTATCGTGATACAAAGATGATTGATAGAAACAAACAGAAACGTACACTAATTATTGGTGCAGGCAATGGCGGGATGCTTGTTGCGCGGCAATTAGTCAATAGTGAAACGTCGGAGTTGTATCCTGTTGCGTTTGTGGATGATTCACAGACAAAACAGCATCTCGAAATTATGGGGATACCGGTGCAGGGAACAACGAAAGATATTCATAGAATCGTCGAAGAAGCAGGAGTGGAGCATATTGTAATTGCGATTCCTTCACTTTCAAAAGATGCGATGAACCGAATCTTTAAAGAATGTTCTAAAACAGAGGCGCGAACACAAATTATGCCATCGGTAGAAGATATCATGTCTGGTAGAGTAGAAGTTAGTCAGATTCGAGATGTGCAAGTTGAAGATTTACTTGGTCGTGAGCCGGTAGAGTTAGATACAGTTAAAATTGCAGGGAAATTAACGGATAAGACCATTCTCGTAACAGGGGCAGGCGGGTCGATCGGATCTGAAGTTTGTCGACAAGTCTGTGCTTTCCAACCTGGGAAAATGATCTTATTAGGACATGGCGAAAATAGTATTTATAGTATTGAATTGGAACTGAGAAAGTCATTTCCTGAATTAGAAGTAATTACGGAAATTGCCGATGTACAGGATAAAGAACGCATGATTAATGTTATGAAGAAACATGAGCCACATGTTATCTATCATGCAGCAGCGCATAAACATGTACCTTTGATGGAACGAAATCCACATGAAGCAATCAAAAACAATGTGATTGGCACGAAAAATGTTGCTGAAGCTGCAGATTTTTCAGGTGTTGGTTCGTTCGTGATGGTTTCGACAGACAAAGCGGTTAATCCTACTAGTGTAATGGGTGCTTCGAAAAGAATTACGGAAATGATCGTGCAATATATGGATACAATAAGTGAAACAAAATTTGTAGCCGTTCGGTTTGGGAATGTACTCGGTAGTCGGGGTAGCGTTATTCCACTGTTTAAGAAACAGATTGAATATGGTGGACCGGTAACTGTGACACACCCTGAAATGGAACGTTATTTCATGACCATTCCGGAAGCATCTAGGCTTGTACTTCAAGCGGGTGCGATTGCTGAAGGTGGAGAAACGTTTGTGCTTGATATGGGACAATCAGTTAAGATTGTTGACCTAGCGAAAAACCTGATTCGTCTTTCTGGTTTTTCGGAAGAAGAAATAACGATTGAGTATTCTGGCATGAGACCTGGGGAAAAGTTGTTTGAAGAGTTGCTAGGGAAGAATGAAGTTCATGAAGAACAGATTTATCCGCAGATATATAGAGGAAAGACGCCGCCAGTTAATATACAGGTCGTGTTTGAATTGGTAGGAGAGTTTGATTCTATGACAGCGGATGAACTAAGAAAAAGAGTATTGGATATTGCGCATTTTAGGGTGGAGCGATTGAGACATTTGAGTGTGGTGAAATAACAAAAACACTTCATAAAAGTGTGAAATGTACTTAATGAATTGAGACTGATTATAAGATCATTGCTTTGTCAAAGAGAGAGAAATGTTCCGTTTATAGGTTAGAAATGAGTATGGAACGGAACATTTGCACTTATATTATAGTTAAATACCCATTATATTGAATATGGGATGGGAAGTCACAATGCTTTATAGATAACCACAACATATTGTGTCAATTTCAGTAAAAAATTAATAAAATATACAATATATGGGTTTCATCTATTGTTCATACTCTTTTTTGATCAATCAAAAAAGATAAAAAGGGCTATTTTCACCTAAATTATGGAAGTTGTAATTTTCAAAACGTTGATTTACCGGGCTTTTTAGATTCCAAAAAATGAAAAAAAGATTGAACAGATAAACGGAACTGACTATCGTAGTTAGATATAACGCTAGAAACCTTGCAGGATAAGGGTTTGGGACGTTTTTATTGATAATTATAGATTGATTGAATGGTATATATAATAGGAAGAAACTCGGTTATAGTTGATAGAGTATTGAATATCTATTTTATATTTGCTTGATAGATTGAATAGATATTACGAGGTGACTATATGAAACGGATAACAACCACAATATATAGTGTTGGATTATAATTGAAAATGATAAATGATACAATATATTGATTTTTTCATCTATTACGCATAATGAAATAAAATGCGAGGTGCGTATGCATAGTAGATGGAATAAGTAGTTAGTGGGTTAGTGGTTGGGTGGAGTTTAGGTTCCAATTAAGCATTAAGCGACTAATCAACTTCTAAAAGGAGTGTTACAGAGATGTATTTAAAAATAAAAAGAATAATAGATTTTAGTCTTTCCTTTTTAGCTATGGTTGTATTGTGGCCGTTTTTTCTATTGCTTGCGATTATTATAAAAACTGACTCAAAAGGACCGGTTTTCTTTAAACAAAAACGAGTAGGTATCAATAAACAACACTTTTATATATTGAAGTTTAGAACGATGAGATCCGATACACCAAAAGATATGCCAACACATCTATTACAAGATCCAGAAGCTTTTATTACGAAGAGTGGTAAGTTTCTTAGAAAAACGAGCTTAGACGAACTTCCACAAATTATAAATATTATTAAAGGTGAAATGAGTATTATAGGTCCTAGGCCAGCACTTTGGAACCAATATGACCTTATCGAAGAACGAGATAAATATGGGGCAAATGATGTTCCAACCGGTTTAACGGGATGGGCTCAGATTAATGGGAGAGATGAACTTCCTATTAAATTGAAGTCCAAGTTAGACGGAGATTATGTAGAAAATATCGGACTTAAAATGGATGCGAAATGCTTTTTTGGTACAATAAAAAGTGTTTTGAAGAATGACGGTGTTGTTGAAGGTGGAACGAGAGGTTCAGAAGTCGCTAGTAGTAAGGAGAATCATTAGTAATGATAAAAATATTAATAACTGGATCTAACAGCTATATTGGAAATAGCCTAGAAGGTTGGTTAGTAAAATACCCTAATGAATATTCTATTGATGCTATTAGTGTGAGAGAAGACTCATGGAAGAACAAAGACTTCTCGAAGTATGATGTTGTGTTTCATGTGGCAGGGATAGCGCATGTTTCTTCAGACCCAAATATGGAAGAACAATATTACAAAGTAAATCGTGACCTTACAATTGAAACAGCAGAGAAAGCAAAAAGTGAAGGTGTTAAACAGTTCATCTTCATGAGTAGTATTATAGTCTATGGAGAAAGTAGTAGCGACAAGAGAGTGATAGATAGAAATACAGAGCCAAAGCCAAGCAACTTTTATGGTAATAGTAAACTGCAGGCAGAAGAAGGAATCAGGCCTCTAGAAAGTGATAACTTCAATGTAGTTATAATGAGGCCTCCGATGATATATGGAAAGGATTCAAAAGGAAACTATCCTAAACTTGCTAAAGCGGCTCAGAAACTCCCTGTGTTTCCTAACATTAATAACGAACGTAGCATGCTTCATATAGATAATCTTTGCGAGTTCATTCGATTGATGATTGAGAATGAAGAAAGTGGGCTTTTCTTACCGCAGAACAGCGAATACGTGAAGACGAGTGAAATGGTAAAGATGATCGCCGAAGCACATGGGAAAAAGATTAAATTAACAAGAGTGTTTAATCCAATCTTAAAACCTATGATTGGGAAGATAGGATTTATAAATAAGGTTTTTGGTAATTTTGTTTATGATAAAGGTGTTAGTGACTATAAAGAAAATTATCGTGTTAAAGATATGAAAGAGACGATAATAGCCACAGAAGAGTGAAGTTGAAGGGGTGGACATGGGATTGAAAAAACATATTTTAGTTATTGCACAGTACTTCTACCCTGAAGAATTTAGGATAAATGATATTTGTAGTGAGTGGGTAAAAAGAGGGTACAAAGTTACGGTAATAACCGGTATACCTAATTATCCACACGGTAAATTTTTTGAAGGATACGGGCTTTTTAAGAAAAGAAAAGAAACATACAATGGCGTTGAAGTTATTAGATTACCTCTTATACCAAGAGGAAACAATGCTATTATGTTAGCTTTAAATTATTTATCATTTGTCGTTTCAGGTTTCTTTTGGAAGGTTTTTACTAGTTTAAAAGCTGACTATGTATATATTTTTGAAGTTTCGCCGATGACTCAAGCATTACCAGGTGTATGGTTTGCGAAGAAGAGAAAGATACCCTGTTATTTATATGTTCAAGATTTATGGCCGGAAAATGTAGAAATAGTAACAGGAATTAAAAATAAATTGGTGATTGGTTTAATTGGTAAAATGGTTGATTATATATATAAACATTGCGACAAAATATTCACAACCTCCGAAAGTTTTGTTAAAGCTATTGTTAACCGGAATGTAGAAAAATCAAAGGTTGAGTATTGGCCGCAATATGCGGAAAGTTTTTATCAACCAGTTGAAGGTTTAGATTGTTCAGAAATACCAAATGACGATCGATTTAACATTACATTTACTGGTAACATTGGGATTGCTCAAGGATTAGATGTATTACCTAGAGCTGCGGAGATATTAAAAAGTAAAGGATTTGAAAATCAAGTTCGTTTCAATATTGTTGGAGATGGTCGATATAAAGACACCTTTGTTGAACATATTAAACAAATGAAATTAATAGATATGTTTAATTTTATTGAACGACAGCCTGCAGAGGAAATCCCTATTTTTATGAGTCATAGTGATGCAGCGTTCTTGAGTTTTGCAAACAATGAATTATTTAATATGACTATCCCAGCTAAACTCCAGTCATATTTAGCTTGTGGTAAACCTATCTTAGCGTCTGCAAGTGGCGAAACAGAAAAAATAATAGCTACATCAAAATCAGGATTTTGTACTCAAACTGGAGATGAAGAAGAATTAGCAACCTCAATTATTAATTTAATGAGCTTAAAAGATGAAGATAGAAAAACAATGGGGAAGAATGCTCGTTCATTTTATGAAAGAAATTTTGATAAAAAATATCTATTGGACAAAATGGATCAGAACTTTCAATAAAAAAAGTCGGAGGATATATAATGTTTAAAAATAAAACACTACTCATTACGGGCGGTACGGGTTCATTCGGTAATGCTGTAATGAAGCGATTTTTAGAAACTGATATAAAAGAGATTCGTATCTTTTCACGCGATGAGAAGAAGCAAGATGATATGCGTAAAATTTATAAAAGTGAAAAACTTAAGTTTCATATAGGAGATGTCCGAGATTTAGCTAGTGTGAAAAACGCCATGTATGGAGTGGATTATATCTTTCATGCAGCTGCGTTGAAGCAAGTCCCCTCTTGTGAGTTCTTTCCAATGGAAGCAGTAAATACGAATGTTAAAGGAACTGATAATGTTCTAACGGGAGCTATTGAAAGTGGTGTGAAGAAAGTCATTTGTTTATCTACTGATAAAGCAGCTTATCCTATTAATGCAATGGGAATCTCCAAAGCGATGATGGAAAAAGTATTTGTAGCGAAAGCACAGACAGTAGATCCGGAGAGAACGCTAATTTGTGGAACACGATACGGTAATGTGATGGCCTCTAGAGGTTCTGTTATTCCACTGTTTATTGAACAGATAAAAAATGGCCGACCTCTTACAGTGACGGATCCTAATATGACAAGATTCTTGATGAGTCTTGAAGAAGCAGTGGAACTTGTAGTATTTGCATTTGAAAACGCCGAAGCTGGAGATATTATGGTACAAAAATCCCCTGCATCAACTATTGGTGATTTGGCACAAGCAATCAAGGAACTGTTCAATGCAGAAAATGAAATAAAAGTTATTGGCACTCGACACGGGGAGAAGATATATGAAACGTTGCTCACTAGGGAAGAACATGTAGTGGCAAATGATTTAGGTGGTTTTTATCGAGTACCTGCAGATAAGAGAGATCTAAACTATGATAAATATTTCGTAGAGGGTGATCAGCAATTATCGACGGAAGAAGAGTATAATTCTCATAACACGGAGAGATTAAATATTGAACAGGTGAAAGATAGATTATTAATGCTAGACCTTGTGCGAGAAGAACTGAAAGGTTGGAATCAATAATGAAGATCTTAGTAACTGGTGCAAACGGATTTATCGGCAAGAATTTGATAGCTGAATTAAGAAACCGAGATTATACTGAGATCTTTGAATATGGTAAAGAAACGAATTTTTCTTTACTTGAAGATTATTGTAAAGAAGCGGATTTTGTGTTTCATCTTGCTGGAATAAATCGTCCAAAGGATCAATCTGAATTTATGGATGGTAACTACGGTTTTACTTCAACGCTACTAGGAACGTTGAAAAAACATCAAAAGACATGTCCAGTAATGATCTCATCTTCTACCCAAGCTGAATTAGATAATCCATATGGAATCAGTAAAAAAGCGGGGGAAGAATTACTTTTCCAATACAGTAAAGAAACAGGTAGCAAGGTACTCGTTTACCGTATTCCTAATGTATTTGGGAAATGGTGTAAACCGAATTATAACAGTGCAGTAGCGACTTTCTGTCATAACATATCTCATGATTTACCAATCAAAGTGAATGATCCTAGTGTTGTAATGAACTTAGTTTATATAGATGATGTAGTGGAGGAATTGATGAATGCTGTGAACGGTATTGAAAACATTGTTGGAGAGTTTTGTGAAGTTCCAGTAGATCACACGATTACACTTGGAGAAGTCGTTGATTTGATTTATACATTCAAAAAAAGCCGAGAAGAACGATCTATTCCTAATATGTCTGATCCATTAACAAAAAACTTATATAGTACTTATTTAAGCTATTTACCTGAAGATCAATTCAGTTATGATCTAAAAATGAATGTAGATCAAAGAGGCTCTTTCACAGAGTTTATTAAGACTCCGGAAAGAGGGCAAGTTTCTGTTAATGTATCTAAACCCGGAATAACAAAAGGGAACCACTGGCATCACACAAAAAACGAGAAATTCCTTGTCGTAAGTGGAAAAGGAGTTATTCGTTTTAGAAAGATTGGCACTGATGACACTATTGAATATTTTGTAAGTGGAGACAAGATGGAAGTAGTAGATATACCAACTGGCTACACACACAATATTGAAAATATTGGAGATATGGATATGGTCACGGTTATGTGGGCGAATGAGCATTTTGATCCTGAGAAGCCCGATACATACTACTTGGAGGTATAATGAATGAAGAAATTAAAAGTCATGACAGTCGTTGGTACAAGACCAGAGATTATCAGATTGTCAGCTGTTATTAATAAATTAGAAGAATCAAGTGCAATAGAACATACGCTTGTTCATACGGGACAAAATTATGATTATGAATTAAATGAAGTGTTTTTTAATGACTTTCATTTAAGAAAGCCAGATTATTTTCTTAATTCAGCTACTGGAACAGCGGTAGAAACGATAGGAAATATCCTAGTAAAAATTGATCCTGTTATGGAAGAAGTTAAACCAGATGCTTTCTTAGTACTAGGTGATACAAATAGTTGTTTATGTGCGATCGCAGCAAAAAGAAGGCAGATTCCTATATTCCACATGGAAGCCGGAAATAGATGCTTTGACCAAAGAGTTCCAGAAGAAACCAACCGGAAAATTGTTGATCATACTGCAGATATCAACTTAACTTATAGCGATATTGCAAGAGAATATTTGTTACGAGAAGGACTGCGTGCAGATAGAATTATTAAGACTGGAAGCCCAATGTTTGAAGTTCTCGAATCAAGAAAAAAAGATATTGAAAAATCAGATGTTTTGGACAGATTAGAACTTGAAGAAGGTAAATACTTTATTGTATCGGCTCACAGAGAAGAAAATATTAGTTCAGAAACAAATTTTTTAGATTTGGTCGATAGTTTAAATGCGATTGCTGAAAAGTATAATTTCCCTGTAATTATAAGTACACATCCTAGAACTAAAAATATGATAAATGCTAAAGGTATAGAATTTAATTCATTAGTAAAAACAATGAAACCTTTAGGTTTTAATGATTACGTAAAACTTCAGATGGGAGCTAAAGCAGTCCTAAGTGACAGCGGAACGATTAGTGAAGAATCTTCGATTCTTGGTTTTAGAGCACTAAATATTAGACAAGCTCATGAAAGACCAGAGGCAATGGAAGAGGCATCGGTGATGATGGTGGGATTAGAAAACGAAAGAATATTGCAAGGATTAGAGATATTAGAAACACAAGATGGAGATATATTAAGACTTGTTAGAGATTATAGTATGCCGAACGTATCGGATAAAGTATTAAGAATAATACTTTCTTATACGGATTATGTGAATAGGATTGTTTGGAGGAAGTAATATCCTCAAACGTAATGGTTAGATTACATGGAAGTTTACTATTTATCAAAAGGGCTGGTATTCCTTTTAATAACGCTCTAAGTAAAAAGAATTATTTACTTATTTCAATCTAGAAATTTTGACAATTACTTACTATATTGCGGGGATTTATCAATGAAAAAAATATTAATAATAGGTCCATTTACAAAACAAATAAACGGAATGACTGTTGCTAATAAGATGCTGTTAGATGGCTTGAATTCTATATATCATGTGGAATTTATTGATACATTAAAAGATGTAGAATTCGACAATAAAGAGAATCAAGGGAAATTTAGGTTGCTGAAACTTATAAAAATACTTAAGTATATGTTTAAAGAAATATATACTCTATCAACAAATCAATATAATTATATATATATAACACCTGGACAAAGCTTTTATGGTTTTGCAAGATTCATTCCATATATGCTAGTTGCAATATTCAAAAAAAGTTTCGTTTATCTGCATATACATGGAAGTAAATTTAGAGAAATGTATGATATACAGTCCAAATTAAAACAATTTCTTATTAAATTTTTCCTTAAAAGGGCTAAAGGTATTATTGTGTTAGGAGATTCATTAAGATTTATGGTTGATGAATTGGTTCCAAAAGATAAAATATTTATATGTGAGAATGGTGTTGAAGATAGATTTGTTGCTAGTTTAAAAGACATAGAGGCAAAGATAAAAGGTGCGACTAACAAGAAAAAACAAAATGTTTTGTTTCTCAGTAACTTAATGCAAGATAAAGGTGTGTTAACTTTATTAAAAGCCTCAGAATCTTTTAGTGAAAAGGAAATTGTTATTAATTTAGCGGGGAAAATAGAACCTAAAATAGAGGTTGAAATAATGGAATATTTAAATAAATACCCAGGGAAAATAATTTATAACGGGGTTGTGGATGGTATTACAAAGAAGGAGTTACTTTTAAAAAGTGATATATTTATTTTACCTTCAAAAGACGAAGGGCAACCTATCTCAATTTTAGAAGCATACGCTAACGCTTGTTCCGTTATCACGGATAAAAGTGTCGGAGGGATAAGGGATATCTTTTCAGATGGTATAAATGGCTATAGCTGTGATCATAAAGATTACTTTTCAATAATTGATGGGATAAAAAACCAGACCTTAAACAAAGAAGCTATGATGAAAAACTATAATTACTTTAACCAAAGTTTCACTGAAGATGAGTTTGTTAGGAGGGTATTTAACATCCTTGAAGGTAATTAACTCAATGAAAAACATAATCAAAGGAATATTCTTAATTAAGAATAAAAAAGAAATAGTGTTAAGTGCATCTTCACAGATCGTATTAATCTCGCAGTTAGTTATTCAAAATAAACTTCTGGCAGTTAACTTTAGTAAATTAGAATATGGAAATTGGGCATTATTATTATCCATTTATGTCTTTATATCGATGTTCCCTTTTACCGCATTCGATCAAGGTATAGCGAAGTTAACATACAATAAAATCAATTCACATGAAAGATATTATTTTACTAATAATATCTATATAGTTTATTTAATTCTATTTTTTGTTTACTTTATTATTTTGGGAATCGCGACTAGTACTGTTTTTACTAATACAATTCTATGGACATTTTTTGTTTATTTTATATTATTTACATTTACCGAAATATTAAAGAATAGCCTTGTGGTGATGGATAATGCATCTAGAAATCGATTTAGGGTCTTGCTTTTAAGATTATTTGATTTAATATTTAGAGCGTTATTGTTATTATATTTAGGATATTTAGATTACTTTACTATAAATAATGTATTAATAATTTTTACGCTAGGGAATACTATTTTAATTTTAACTTCTTATAAAAAGTTTGATACAATTTTTGGTTATCTGAAATTAAATAAAATCAAGCATTTGTATAAAGAGATTTTTCTTTTTTCATATCCATTAGTTATATGGGCTGTTTTTGGATGGCTTCATAATATGATTAATAGATGGTATTTGGATTATTACCTTAATCCAGAAACGGTTGCAAAATTTACAATTTTAATATCATTATCTTACTTTTTACCTAGCGCATTGTATGGAATTGTAAACAACTTTTTTATGCCATATATATTTTCTAAAAATACTAAAACAAGCTATTCGTTTTATAAAAGGTATTTAATGATAGTAGGATTTTTTTTATTATTATATACCGTTATCGTAGCCTTTACTAGTGATTATTTAGTCGTAATCTTAGCTGATAATAAATATTTAGATATTTCTTCATATATACCATTTGTAACTCTTTCCTCATCAATTTATATTGTTGCAATGCTTTCTACATTTGAGATATATAGGAGTGGAAACACAAAGCTATTGTTATTACCTTCAATAATATCTGGATTGCTTCCCGCAATTGTCGGCTTTTTTATAATAAATTATTATGGTTTTATAGGTGCAATATATAATCACATATTAGGTCAGGTGGTTTATGCAATTATTGTATTGTATATTTCATACAGGCATATTAGAGGAGAAGATAAAAGTGCTTAAAGACTTACTATTAAAAAACAAGTTAATTTGGAATATTAACAAACATATAAAAGCAAATCAAGTAGAAAAAGAATACGAAAAAACTTTTAATTATTATAAGAAAAAGGATTTGGATAATGACAACGATGATTTATTAAAAAGTAGAGGTTGGACTGATATTAATAAAAAGGATTTAAAAATATTTTATTTAGGAGGAGATCCTCTTCAGGATTTTGGGGGCTTCATTCAAGCTCTAACAAGTATGTGCAATTTGAAATTATTTTACAAACGAGATGGTAGTTACGGTCAATATTCACGGGGGAGAGCGAGAGACCAAAATCTTGATTTGATGTGTGAACTATTTAGTAAATATAAAAGAGAGGAGAATTGGATTCCTGATATTTTAATGATGCAATCATTTGGATTTAACATTAATACGGCGAAAATGAAAAAGTTGAAAGAAATTTATGGCTTTAAGATAATAAATATTGGTATGGATGAGAGATTATCTTATAAGTTGGGCATGGAAAATGGCTTTGAAAGGGGTATAGCAGGATTAAATGAAATTGTTGATTTAGTACTTGTTACTACTCCGGAGTGTGTTGAATGGTATTTAAAAGAAAATATTCCAGCTATATATTTTCCATTAGCGAGTGATGAAGAAGTATATTTTCCTGCTAAAAACATTAAAAAGAAATATGATGTTGGTTTTATTGGAAGAAATTACGGGGTTAGGAAAGAGTTAGTTAGTTTTTTGGAAGAAAATGGTTTAAATATCAAAGCTTATGGCCCCGGGTGGGAGAATGGAGTACTAGATGTCTCTAAGAACAATGAATTCTATAACTCATGTAAAATTGTTTTAGGAACAGCGAATATTGGTTATAGTAGTAAACTCATGAACCCAAAACTTAGGGACTTTGAGGTGCCGCTATCTGGAACCTTTTATATTACAAATTATACAAAAGAGCTTAATAATCTTTTTGAAGAAGATAAAGAAATAGTCTTTTATAATAACAAAGAAGAGTTGATAAGAAAATTAAGATATTACCTACAAAACGACATGATAAGAGAAGAAATTGCAGCTAAAGGCTATGACAAAGCAGTCAAAGAACATCGGTATAAAATAAGACTTAGAAAGACTTTTGAGCAGATTATCTAAAAGTCGTTATTTAAAGGTCTAATTAAAGTCTAGTGGGATTCATTTTTTTATGTGATATGTTAGTAATGTATAATTCATTTAATCATCATACTCAACTGGATTAGATTTGTATATTTAAGGAGGAAAATGCGCATAAAATTAGCTTAATTGGTGCTGAATCTGTTCATTTAAAGGATTTATAAAGAAGTTTATCAGAGCAAGTACTTACAGAAATTTTTTATTTGTTCATATATTGAACTATTAAGTGTTATTTATAAATCCTATTCAATGAATAGCATTGAACAATTAATAAAGCTTATTGATACTAGAAAGGGTTTTAAATAATGATTTCCCAAAATAAAAAGTCTATAGAAGGCTATATAATAATAAAAATCTTTATTGCTTTTATTGGCCTAACTTTGTTATTGATTAATCTTGCGTATGAAAATGTAAGTAGTTTTGTATCGGTTTATGCAGTGTTAATAATTATATTGCTTATTATTAAGAGTAGAAACTCTCAACCATTATTATTGTTTTATTTCTTTTTACTGTCTTATTCAATACTTCCTGTCTTTTTCTTCTTGTTTGAAAATACAATATCTGCATATCCATCGTTCCAAACTTACCATCATTTTAGTAGAACATTAAATTATCAGTTTTTATTTATATTAACTATATATTTTTTTTCGAAAAACAATTATAATCCTGACTTTAAAAAACTGATAGATTTTAAAATTAGGGATAACTTATTTTTGTTCATCATTTCTATACTATTGATTTGGTTTATTATATTATGGGGTAAAACAGGAACAAACATCTTTTCAGCAGGAGGATATGGACAGACTAGTGCTTCTGGTCTCGGGGGAACGGCCATTTGGGAATATAGTTTTTTATTTTTTATTGTAGCTTTCTATTTTTCAGGGTTAAAATCTATTCGGACCAAGGTGGTTTTCTTTACAGCTATAAGTTTCATGTTTAAAGATTTAGCTTTGGGGGGGAGAGTAGCAACCTTACAATTAATAATCTTAATATTTATCCTATATTATGAGAATTCAAATAGAACCGCTAAATTAATAGGCTATGTAACCATTGGTTTTTTTGCTATGGTACTTTTCGGAGAATTAAGGGGTAATTTACACCTAACAATTGGTGATATTCTATCCAAATTTGGCGATCCTTACAGATTCTTGTCAAATCAAGGAGAGGTTTTCTATAGCGGTACATTAATTGTTGAGTTGACGAGAGTAGAATTTGTTGATTTGTCCTTTAGGATTAAATCGTTTATTGGGAATGTTATCTCAATTTTTTTCCCTTCAAAGTTTACTTTTGAAGAGGCACAAGTTCCTTGGATCGCCAGTAGAAACTTAGGTGGTATGGGCGGTGGAGGCATGATAAGTTCATATTTTTATTTCTGGGGAGGGGCTATTGCAGTAATTGCTATTGGAGCTTATGTTTCTCTTCTTCTAAATAATGCATATCGGACTAAGAATATATATGTTAAATTCTATATTATTATGGTAATCGTTACAGTATCTAGATGGTATTCATATAGTCCAATAACATTATTTAAAAGTACCTTTTACATTATACCAGTGCTATTTTTATTTATCTTAATTCATAATTATAAGTATAAAACTTAGTAGGATAAATCTGGGAGCATCTATTTAACTTTGCAACTTCTTTTCTGTAGTTTTTGACTAATATTCTCTTTTAACTTTTGATCATCTGTTCGTAAGAAAGAGAAATGTTGATAGGTGATCCACATTGCTGCTTATAAGGAAAATGCCCAAGAGAGCTTAGGGAACAAACAGGATAAATAAATCATATATCAGATAGTGCTAAGCAGTAGAACTTATTCAATAAGCCAATCAACATTGTGGTGACTATCTCTTGCACCAAAGAACTATGTGTTAATTAATGCTAGGTTTCATGTAATAGCGCATCGTCCTGTAGATTCCTGTCCGGAACCAAAGATCAAAATTGAGAAAAGGAAGGAAGAATGTTAAAGGTGATTAAGTAACGTGCCACAGCCTATGAGTATTTATTCGGAACTTTTGTAAAGGCAGTATCAAAAATGGTGTGTACGCAACCTCAATAACCAGCTTTACAGTAATCCTTAGTAACATTCAAGGTTATCATTCAAATGATACCTCAACATTATATCGGATTAGGTAAATTATCATTTAAGAATGAAAATATAGTCAAGTTGAAGTGAGGAATATCCATGAAAATTTTAATAGTTGGAGATTTTTATTGGGAAATATATGCTAAATCATTTTATAAAGCTTTCCAGGATAAAACAACTGATGTAATAAAGTTTGATACGGATTGTTACTTTAAAAGTAAACCCAACCTCGTAGGTACTGGAAAGAAGAAAAGAGAAATTCAAGATTTATGGTATTTGTTTCAGTGCAAATATAATAAGGGGCCAATAATTTATCAAATGAATTATGATTTGAAAAGCTTAATAAAAAGTGAAATGCCTGATTTAGTTTTCTTATATAGAGATAGATTTATAAGACCTTCAGTACTTAAATATATAAAATCCAAGAATATTAAAATCTTTGCATATAATAACGATAATCCGTTTTCATCTGAATATAAGAATTACTTTTGGGAGAACTACTTCGGGGGGGTATCTTATTGTGATTACGTTTTTGCATACAGACATTCGAATATAGAGGAATATAAGAGAATTGGTGTTGATAATTTAGGTATTCTTAGGTCTTATTATTTAAGAGAAAAAAACTATTTTATAGATGAATCAATCCTAGATAGTCAATATCAGTGTGATATATCTTTTATAGGTCACTTTGAAAAAGATGGTCGGGATGGATACCTAAAAGAATTACTTATAAAAGGCTACAATGTCAAACTATATGGAAGTGGTTGGGAAAATTCAAAATACTATGATTTTCTTATACAAAATCTTGGGGAAATTAAACACCTTCAAGAAGATTATAATTTAGCAATTAATAGTGCGAAAATCGCTTTAGTATTCTTATCTAAGTTAAATAAGGATACTTACACTAGGCGATGTTTTGAAATCCCTGCAACTAAAACCTTTATGCTAGCAGAATTCACAGAAGACTTGAGTAAAATGTTTAAAGAAGGCGAAGAAGCTGAGTATTTCAGGGATATACATGAATTTATGCAAAAGATAGAATATTATTTAAAACATGACAAAGAGAGAAAAAAAATAGGCAGAAAAGGTTATAGGAGATTGATTTCTGATGGACATGAAGTTAGGGACAGGGTAGATGAAGTAATCAGAGTTCATAGAGAGTTAATCCATTCAAAGGGAAAGGATGAAGAAAATAGATGATAAAAAAGCTACTTTATAAAATAATATTACCAACAGAAAATTCAGTTGCATTGTGTTATTTACGAATAAAATTAAAAAAGTATAAGCTGATTTCTTTAATTCTAGAAAATAATTTAATTAGAAAATATGGAATTTCTGTTGGACACAATAGTAAAATAGGAAAAAGATTAAAAATGCCTCATCCTACTAGTATTGTCATAGGAGACGGTGTAGTAATAGGAGATAATGTAACACTTTATCAAAATGTTACATTAGGGAAAAAGATGGGGAATATTAATTCTTCTCATGATTATCCGGTAATAGGAAATAACGTAACCATTTTTGCTGGTGCACAAATTATCGGGAGTGTGTTAATTGGGAATGGTTCTATAATTGGTGCAAATAGTGTTGTTTTAGAAAGTGTTGAAGAAAACAGCGTATATGCAGGTATACCATCAAAGATGATAAAAAGAATAAACTGTGAATAAAGAAAATTTTAACTAGAATATTCATAAACTTTGTTTTTTGACTCATAGGTTACGACTAGCAAATTATTTTATGATTAAAGAGGATTCAAAATTGCTGAATAGATATTCTGGATGCATTTTTTCGAAGCAAAATAATAATTAGTGAATTTTAACCTTATAGAAAAGTGCGAGAAACCGCTTTATTATAAGCAAAACAGAAGGATTCAGTACTTATGATACAGTAGTATTTATGGTACTTACTTCAAGATAGGTACCAAGCTCCTCCAAGAGAGGATAAACCAGCGGTTAGGTTAAACCCGAAAAGTAGGAAGCAAATCCAAAGCCGAATGATAAAAAAACATTTTGTCTATGAGGCACATGCACATCCACCAATATAAAATTTCCATTTTTGTTCGACAAACTAAATGATAGTAAAGTTGCAATCCCCATTATTTCCAATACGATAGTTTTTATTCTATTTAGAGTATATAATAGCATGTTTGGTTTTAAGAGGAATAAGCAATCAATATGATCTTTAAACCTTTGAAAAATAAATAACAAAGTAAACATATTACGAATTCAATAAGTAAAGGAAGTGTACTATGTACAAAATAGCAATAGCAGGAACAGGCTATGTCGGGTTAGTAGCAGGTGTATAGACCTGGGGCCTGTCACTTCCCGAAATATGTCGAATAGCTGTGTTTGGGTAAGTGGTAGGCTCTTTTTTACAAGATTATAAAAGTAAAGGAGCAAATGTATGAATATATTAGTCACTGGTGCGGCTGGTTTTGTCGGCATGCACTTATCAAAGAGATTGTTAGAAGAAGGTCATATTGTGATTGGCTATGACTGTGTCAATGATTATTATGATGTGCAGTTAAAACGGGATCGATTAGAGGTTCTTCGTCCCTTCGGTTCTTTTAATTTTTATGAAGAAGATCTAGCTGATCAAGAAGCTTTGAATCGTTGTTTTGATCTGGAAGATATAGAGGTTGTTATTAATCTTGCAGCTCAAGCTGGTGTTCGTTACAGCTTAGATAATCCTCTAGCGTATATTAATTCAAATATACTTGGTTTTACAAACCTATTAGAAGCTTGTCGCCATAATAAAATAAAACATTTGATATATGCTTCATCAAGTTCAGTCTATGGGGCAAATGTGAAGATGCCATTTTCTACTTCGGATGAGGTTAATCATCCTGTTAGTTTATATGCAGCAACGAAGAAATCTAACGAATTACTAGCACACTCTTATAGTCATTTATATAACATTCCAACGACAGGGTTGCGCTTTTTTACTGTATATGGAACTCATGGTCGTCCGGATATGGCGTATTACTCTTTTACAAAGAATATAGTAGAAGGTAAAACGATTAAGATATTTAATAATGGTGAAATGATGCGAGACTTCACGTATATTGATGATATTGTCGATGGTATTACTCGTTTATTGGACAAGCCTCCAGAACCTAATGATTCTTGGGATCGGGAGTATCCGAATCCAAGTTCTAGCTATGCACCATATAAACTCTATAACATTGGGAACAACCAACCAGTGAAACTGATGGATTTTATTCAAACATTAGAAAAGCATCTTGGTATCGAAGCAAAGAAGGAGTTTTTACCGATGCAAGCAGGCGATGTAAAAGCTACTTTTGCGGATATCGATGATTTACAACGAGACACAGGATTTAAACCTACTACTTCGATAGATGAAGGTCTAAAGAAGTTTGTAGACTGGTACAAAGAATATTACAAGGTGAACGAATTAGCAGCGACAAAACCCTCTCGCTAATGAGAGGGTTATTTAACATGTTAAGGAGTGAAAGGAAATGAAAGTAAGAAAAGCGATTATTCCTGCGGCTGGGCTTGGGACTAGATTCTTGCCGGCGACGAAAGCACAGCCGAAAGAAATGCTCCCAATTGTAGATAAACCAACGATTCAGTACATCGTCGAAGAAGCGATTGCTTCTGGAATCGAAGATATCATTATCATAAGTGGACGAGGAAAGCGTGCGATTGAGGATCACTTTGATAAGTCATATGAGTTAGAAGAAACGTTATTAAAGAAAGAGAAGTTTGCTATCTTAGAAGAGATTAAAGGGATTTCCAGCATGGCGAACATTCATTATATCCGCCAAAAAGAGCCTCGTGGACTTGGACATGCCATTGGCTGCGCGAAACATTTCATTGGTGATGAACCGTTTGCTGTATTACTGGGTGATGATATTGTTCAATCAGAAACGCCTTGCTTAAAGCAGCTAATTGATGTGTTTGAACGCTATAATTCATCCGTTGTTGGGGTGCAGCCCGTTCCTGATGAGGATGTTTCTAAGTATGGTATTGTCTCACCAAAATCTACTGATATTGATAATGGAGTTATTCAGATTAATGGTTTAGTTGAAAAACCAAAACAGGAAGACTCTCCTTCTAACTATGCGGTCGTGGGTCGTTATGTGTTACGTCCGGAGATCTTTCAGATTCTAGATGAATTAGCTCCAGGATCAGGAAATGAAATTCAATTAACAGATGCAATTACGAAGTTGAACGAAGAACAAGTTGTCCTAGCATATGAATTTACCGGAGACCGTTACGATGTAGGCGATAAGCTTGGATTTGTTAAAGCAACGGTAGACTTTGCTTTGCAAAGAGATGACTTGAAAAAAGATGTGTTGGATTATCTGGAGTCAATTACGGAAAACATTTAGAAAGGGAAGGTCAATCATGAAAAAAATTGCAGTAGTAGGCACAGGGTATGTAGGATTAGTCACTGGTGTTGCTTTATCTGAGATAGGTCATCATGTTACTTGTATAGATATAGATGAAGCAAAAGTGGCTCGGATGCAAAAAGGAGAATCACCGATTTACGAGCCAGGTCTAGATGAGATGATGACTCGAAATATTGAAGCAGGACGCCTTCATTTTACGACAATTCATCAAGAAGGTTTTGTTGGGAAGGACGTTGCCTATATCGCAGTAGGAACACCAGAACTAGAGGATGGAACTGCGGATCTTCGCTTCATAGAATCAGTAGCGAAAGACATTGCAAAGAATATCACCTCTGGTATTACAGTAGTAACAAAGAGTACGGTTCCCGTCGGCACAAATGATTACATCTTAGGCTTGGTTAACGATCAATTAGTCAATGATGTAAAGGTAGAGATCGTTTCAAATCCAGAATTTTTACGTGAGGGTTCCGCTATATATGATGCATTTAATGGCGATCGTATCGTTATAGGGTCTGATTCTGAAAAGGCAGCAACTCTCCTAGAGGAAATTAATAAACCTTTTGGTATTCATATTTATAAAACCGATGTACGAAGTGCGGAAATGATTAAGTATGCAGCAAATGCTTTTCTAGCAACTAAAATTACGTACATTAATGAAATCTCAAACCTTTGTGAACGACTAGGTGCGAATATCGTAGACGTTGCAAAAGGCATTGGTCTAGATGATAGAATCGGGAAGCATTTCTTGAGACCTGGTATTGGTTATGGCGGTTCTTGTTTCCCTAAAGACACAAGCGCACTTGTCAAGATTGCCAAGGCTGTAGATTATGACTTTAACCTTTTACAAGCTGTAATTCATACTAATGAAAAACAACAGACATCTTTAGTTGATAAAGCCGAAAAAAGGTTTGGTTCTCTCGAAGGTAAGCGCGTAGCATTATTAGGCCTTGCTTTCAAACCAAATACAGATGACATGCGAGAAGCACCTTCAATTGCTGTAAGCCAAAGATTAATAGAATCAGGCGCTTCCGTTGTCGGATACGATCCAATTGCAATAGATAATGCCAGACGTATCCTACCAGGAGCAGTCGAATACGCATCTTCTGTAGAAGAAGCAGTAAAGGGTTCAGACATAGTTTTCATTCTGACAGAATGGGACGAAGTAAAAGCACTAGATCTTTCGTTAATTAAGGATCACACCACTTCAAAGACACTATTCGACGGACGTAACTGCTTTGACTTAGATACAGTCAAAGAAGCAAACATAGAGTATCACTCTATGGGTAGAGTAAGTGTTGAGAGAGTAGAAATACTAGTATAAGGAAGCGAAGGGACGGTTCTCTGCTTCATTTGCCTATCTTATTTAACCCCGGGTATTTTATTCGGGGTTAGATAAACTATTGAATGCAATGGTGGGTGAGTAGTCGGAATTAACGGAGTACTCTGTTAAAAGATTATACTGAACTCCCCTTGACTGCTGCCCATGCTGACTGCATCGCAAGATGCATAGGGAAGTGCGGTACATTTGTTTTTCTAAGACCGATGGTGATACTGATAAGAGAAGTTTCCTGTTATTCTTGAAGGTGACGATGGTTTGACGAGATTCGTTCTTAGGTGAGGTGAAGTCTTGGATGTGATCGAAGAAAAGCCAGTGGCAATGAAAGTTCGTTGGGGAAAGACTCGGAAATGCGTAAATATCCTGCGTTGGACAAATGGCAATTGGAACTTTTCGTTTGGCACCCATTCGATAGATGGCAGCTTCTCTTCGACCTTCATAGGTGGAGAATCCATCTAAACACGCAGCTTTGATAATTTCCAGTGGATTTTGTTTAACATAGATTTTTAGCCCGGTTTCAAAAACTAATGTAGAGGAGTCCGAGCGATAGGATGGAAGCAAGGCTTGTGTATTTTTTGTAATCTTGTAGTCCTTGTAAACGTTATCAATCATGTTAAATGACCTCCGTTATGATGTAGTGGGGGATAGAAAGCTATCGATATGGGATTGGATTAAAAGTATAAAATTCACTATATTGAACCATTCATTTCTCGTGATTGTCATCTCATGCGACTTGCTAGATTGTGACAAAAGTGTATTCTTTCGACAACAAAAGTCCGAATCCTTTGTTCATTTATTGTATTCTTCTGGACTGCTCCCAATATTGGTTGCATCGCAGGATACAGAGGGAGGTACGGTACATTTGTTTTTCTAGTACGGAAGTGGAG
>NZ_JBIMEV010000020.1:0-71656 GCF_051262595.1 Salipaludibacillus sp. CF4.18 | reverse complement strand
GCTTTTTAATAAGCTAGGTCTTTTCATATTACAAATTAGTCTTTTTACTGACTATTGCAAAATGCACTACTTTAAAAAGGAACTTTTGAAATGTCCATATTAGGAGTCTCCCTGCATAACTGCGATGAGCATACGAGCAGGGTTTTCAAGAAATATTAAAGTTATCCACTTATAATCGCTCGAAATAAATTTGTTGTTGGGCCAGGTTCATAAACAACATAGAGTAAACAGTAAACGGCAATCCCAGTTATTGCAGAAATAAACCATATTACCGATGTAATTGGACCTAACCTTCTATGAGAAACTAATTTATTTTTATAACCAGTAACTAACTGAATAATTCCAAGAACTGCCGCAATGGTTGCCATTGATATATGGAAAAGAAGGAATATAGTATAGTATAATTTTATACTTTCAGGTCCCCCAAAAGCAGTGCTCCCAATAAACAAAGTTTTAGATAAGTATGTTGCAAAAAATATTGTTGCTAGTACAGCAGCCCAAAACATAACTTTTTTATGAACCTCAATTTTTCTCTTTGCAACAAAGTACCAACCTACAGCTACAAAAACAGCACTCAATCCAATAAATAGTGTACTTATAAATGGTAAAAATGTCGCCACCTTTTCTCGCCTCCAGATTCAATCTCTAACAAGCTAATTCTATCATGTTTTATAAAATTAACTCTACAGAAGTGGTTTATATAATCACATTTAACCATTCAAGATTTTGAATGGTTAAATGATGTTTTGAAAATATTATGCCATCCTAATTGGTCTATGCAAAAGGCCCTTGATAATTGTGACGTAAAGAGAGCTGCCACCTTCTTTATCTATCAATGAAAAAAAGTACCCCCTTAATCATAAGGAGGTACTTCCATACCTTTGTTGGTTTAGTACTTAACAACACCAATCAGAAGCATTAAAGAAGCAACTGTTAATGCTGCTACAAACAAACCAGACCATATCATTGCGTTTACCCAACCAGTACCTTTTTCATTCATATGCATGAAAAAGTACAATTGGAGAACTACCTGGAGACCAGCTAGTATAAGAATAAATGGAATAGCAAATCCGTTAGGTATTACATCGCTGGCAATGGAAAAGAACGCCATTGATGTAATGAAAATCATGAGTACGAACGACACTAACTGAGTGCGCATTTCTCTCTTTAATTTTCGTTTTGTTTGATTTGAAGGCTCCCCTTGTAAAGGAGCACTTGGATCAGCATGCGGGTCCATCAGATCAACCTCCTATTCCGAGTAAATAGACGACTGTGAAAATAAACACCCAAACAACATCAATAAAGTGCCAATATAAAACAGCAGTATAAAACTTAGGTGCATTTGTTAATGTTAAACCTGATTTTCGATAACGAATGAGTAGAACAGTAATCCAACTGACACCAAAGGTAACGTGGGCACCGTGCGTTCCAACAAGAGTATAGAAAGCCGATGCGAAAGCACTGACACCGAACCCTAACCCTTGATGATTGTACTCGTAAAATTCATATATCTCAAATCCGAGGAAAGCAAGCCCTAATACTACAGTAGCAGTCATCCATAATAGAAGTCCTTTGTAATTTCCACGTTTCATATTAATAATCGCAAAAACACTTGTCAAACTACTTGTTAATAAAAGCATTGTCATGATAAATACTAGATCCACATGGAAAAGATCGCTTGGTCCAGGACCATCAGCAGTTCCACCTCGGAGTCCCAAGTAAGTACCAAATAAACTTCCAAATAAAACTGTTTCTCCACCTAAGAAGAACCAAAATCCTAAATATTTATTTCTACCTTCCAACGTTGCTTTTTCGGGATTAGGAGGAAGGACTTGTGGTTCAATCGTATGATTATCAGCCATTATTTCCCACCATCCTTATCTCGTTTAACTGCCTCTGCCGGAATATGATATCCATGGTCCTCTTTAACTGATCTTAGGAACATACCGATAAACGAAATAATCAGACCAACAATTGCAAGAGGATATACGGCATAAATTAAACCAAAACTTGCTACAAATAAACCAAATGCGATGATCAATGGTAAAATACTTCCGTTTGGCATGTGAATATCTCCAATCGGCTCAGCTGCTTTCATTTTACCGTCACCTTCATATTTCTCATACCAAAATGCGTCTAATTCCCGTACAAGTGGTGTTTGAGCAAAGTTATACTCTGGAACCGGTGTTGTAGTTGTCCACTCCAAAGTCCGTCCATCCCAAGGATCGGAAACATTTGTAGTGTTCTTCATTGAAGTAAAGATTGTTACTAGGAGAATAATAAAAGCAACACCCATCAAAAAAGCTCCGATTGTACTAATAAAGTTCAATTGATCTAACCCTTGCCCAGGAAGATAAGAAGCAACACGACGCTGCATTCCCATTAATCCAAGGAAATGTTGAACAAAGAACGTAAGGTGGAAACCTGTTAAGAATAACCAGAAAAAGACTTTTCCTAAAGTTTCATTTAATCTGTAACCGAATATTTTCGGCCACCAATAAAATACACCCGCAAATAATCCAAATACAGTTCCACCGATAATTACATAGTGAAAGTGAGCAACAACGAAGTAAGTATCATGGAACTGATAGTCTGCTGCACTTGCTGCTAGCATTACTCCTGTTACCCCACCCATGACAAATGTTGGAATAAAACCTAAAGCAAATAAATTTGCGGTTGTAAACTGAATTCTTCCGCCCCATAGCGTCAGAAGCCAGTTAAATATTTTGATCCCGGTTGGAACAGCTATCGCCATTGTCGCTACCGCGAAAATCGCATTAGCAACTGGACCTATACCTACTGTAAACATATGGTGAGCCCAAACCATGAATCCTAAAAACCCAATGATTAATGTTGCAAATACCATTGCTGAGTAACCGAACAATCTCTTTTTTGCAAACGTAGGCAATACTTCGGAGAAAATTCCGAAAGCAGGCAAAATTAATATATATACCTCAGGGTGACCAAATATCCAGAATAAATGCTGCCATATAATAACATTACCACCCAAATCTACTCCGAAGTATGTAGCACCAAATAAACGCTCTAACATTAACAACAATAATCCAATTGTCAACGCAGGGAATGCGAATAGGATAAGCATAGATGCTACAAATGAACTCCATGTAAATAGAGGCATTCTCATCATACTCATACCTGGTGCTCTCATATTAATAACTGTTACCAGAAAATTAATACCACCAATTAAGGTTCCAATACCACTAACTTGCAAACCTAGGACATAAAAATCCAGACCGTGACCTGGTGATTCACTTGATAATGGCGCATACGCAGTCCACCCTGCGTCGGGTGCGCCTCCTGCAAACCAGCTAACATTAAGTAAGATTCCCCCAAATAAAAACAGCCAAAAACCTAAAGCGTTTAAAAAAGGAAAAGCTACATCTCTCGCGCCAATTTGCAAAGGAATCATGTAATTCATAAATCCGAACAATAAAGGCATCGCTGCTAAGAAAACCATGGTTGTTCCATGCATCGTTAGTAATTCGTTAAATGTTTGAGCCTGTACAAACGAAGATTCAGGAAACATTAGCTGAATGCGCATTAAAATTGCCTCTAAGCCACCTACGGCAAAGAAAAATGCACCTGCGGCAAGATATAAAATTCCAATCTTTTTATGATCTACCGTCGTCAGCCAGTCCCAAATCACATTTTTAGACTGAGCCTTCTCATAAGACACGTTGTTTACCCCCTTTACAAACCTGTTTAATTCTCAAGTACTTTTAAAGTATTCATGTATTCAATAAGTGCTGTAACCTCATCGTCTGTAAGACTGTCAAAACTAGGCATTTCGTTCCCTGGTTTATATTCCTGAGGATTTCTAATCCATGCTTCGAGATTTTCATCCGTAGGGTCTAGAAAACCAGCAAGAACTTCACGCTCTGAGTAGTTGGTTAAATTCGGTCCAATATTACCACCATCTTGGCCAACAGCGTGACAGGTGATACAGCTTTCTTCAAATACTGCTCTGCCATCAACAGCAACTTCACTTTCAGGTTCCAAAAGCTCTTCAGCCGGTTCAGACATATTAGTAGCCCAAGTATCAAAAGTCTCAGGGTCTACAGCAATAACTCTGAAATCCATTAACCAGTGAGAAGGACCACAAAGTTCTGTACATTTCCCCTGATAAACACCTTCTTCTGAAGCTTCAAACCACATATCATTTTGAACACCAGGTATGTTATCTTGTTTTCCAGCTAAAGCAGGAACCCAAAATGAGTGAATCACATCACTAGACTGAAGTTCAACGATAATACGTGTATCTGTTGGAATATACATTTCTTGACCAGCAGTTGCATCGTAATCAGGATAATTAAATTCCCACCAAAATTGATTTGCGGTGACTTCTATCCTTACATGATCTCGTTCAGCATCTTCTGCATCAGCTTCACCTGACTCTTCTGCTTCTTCCCCCACTCCTACATCCGCAAGAGTAAACGTATCCATAACGTTTGGAACTGCTAACATTAATAATAAAATAATCGGTATTGTTGTCCAAATAATTTCTAATGTACGATTTCCGTGTACTTGTTTAGGAATATGAGTATCTCCCGGCTTATCACGGAATTTAAAAAGTACAAAAATGTAAATTGCAAAGACAACAACCAAAACTGCAATCATAATATACAAGCTGAGCTGGATTAAAGAATATTGCATTTCTGCAACAGGTCCTTTAGGATCTAATGCAGATAAGTTCTCCACTCCACAACCAGTTATCAGCAAGATGAAAGATACCGGAATTAGTCGCCATATAAACTTCATCTCGTCACAACCCCCTCTTTCTTATGGTGTATTCTAAAACATATGAACAATAACCATTAATACAAACATTATTGTTAAGTAATTAAGAGAATATATAAACATATGTTTCGCCCATTTTAAGTCATCTTTCGTTTTTAAACCAGCCAGGCCAAGACCTAACCAACCTCCACCAAGCAAAACTGCTAATGTAGTATAAACCACACCAAAGTCGGCAACCAGAAGTGAAACTGGAATTAGTGCCGCTACGTACCAGATAATTTGCCGTTTTGTAATAGCAAACCCTGCTACAACTGGAAGCATAGGAATACCAGCAGCTTTATATTCATCAGACCGTTTCATCGCCAGCGCTAAGAAGTGAGGTGGCTGCCAAATAAACATGATTAAAAATAATGACCATGCATACGGATGCAAACCAGCGTCAATTGCGGCCCAACCAATTAGAGGAGGGACAGCACCAGAAAAGCTACCTACAATCGTGTTGAGAGTGGTTGTTCTTTTTGTCCACATCGAATATAAAACAACATAAATAATTAATCCCAACACTCCAATAACAGCAGCCATTAAGGTGGTCATTGCAAGAAAAGCTGTCCCCGCAATGGATATACTTAATCCATAGGTCAGTGTTTGCTTACCGGTTAGTTTTCCAGTTACGGTAGGCCGCTCCTTCGTGCGTTCCATTATATGATCTATATCACGGTCAATATAATTATTTAACGCACCCCCCCCTGCCATGACCAATGCAGAACCAAGCAGAGCTAGAAACGCTGTGAGCGGATCACTCCCTAAGGTTGTGCCTGTATAATAAGCAGCTAAATATAGACCAGCAAATGTGGTGATTAAGTTTGACATCACAATACCTGTCTTTGAAATAGCTAAATATTCACGCCAGGTTGCTGGGCTGCTAGCTTCCAAGTCAGTTTGGCTCAAAGTATTTGCTGTTGAAGATATTGTACCTGTTTTATTCAATTTGTTCACCCCCCCCTAAATCTTCATCATTCCCAACCAAACCATGTTTCCATTTGAAAACTAATAATTTGTTCCCGATAATGTATGTAAACAAATTATTATTCTCTGAAAACTTAGAATTAACCCATGATTGATCAAAATCATTTTGAACCATTCCTTACACATTATAAAGGAAGACTCCATGATTTTCATCACATTTTTTAAAGATTGATTTACTTGTGACAAATTTGTGACAAATTTGTCGTATAAACTCATCTTCACACTATGATAATAGTATATATTCGAACAATAATCAATTGACAGTAAACCAATTTAAAGTTCGAAAAATCTCCCAAACATGTTTCATTGACTTTTTCATGAAGACTTCTTAAAATGAAGAACGAGTTGTCTTTTATCAACTATCACAAACTTAAAAATTTTTTGAAATAACTTTTTTATCGTAATTGGAATAGAAAGTAATGACTAACAATGAAAGATGGTGAACATATGCATCGGTTTTTAAAAACTTACGGTGTTATCACCACGATTGGAATGATCGTTGTTTTAATACAAGGAGCATTAGTTACCCAAACAGGTTCCGGAGAAGCTTGCGGAGCAGAGTGGCCACTCTGCTATGGTCAACTAATACCAGAGAACCCTACCATACAAACGTTGATTGAATATACGCACCGTCTGGTTTCTGGATTACTCGGTTTCATGGTTATTATCCATGCAATATGGAGCTGGCGCTCAATTGGTCATATGAAAGAAACGAAATTCTTTGCTCTACTAGCTGTTCTATTTATCGTATTCCAAGGTTTGTTAGGTGCAGCAGCGGTCGTATGGGGTCAATCAAATGCGGTCATGGCACTTCACTTTGGTTTTTCTCTCGTTTCTTTTACAAGCATATTACTTCTCACGATTTTAGCTTTTGAGGACGGGAAGTTCGACTCCATTAACATCCCCTCTTTATCAAGGGAAATGAAGCAATATATCTACTTTGTATTAGTTTATATTTATATCGTTGTCTACACTGGAGCTTATGTAAAGCATTCTGAATCCGGTTCCGCATGTTCCGGCTGGCCTTTATGTAATGGACAGATCATACCTAGCTCCAGTATGGATGGAAAAGTAGCAATACAGTTTGGTCATCGAATAGCTGCCGGCCTTTTATTCCTCGCTATTTTAATACTTTTCGTGCAAGTGATGAGAAAATACAGACACAAAAGAATTCTCGTGATCAGTTCAGCTATCAGTTTAGTGTTTGTTACATTCCAAGTAATTAGTGGAGCTATGGTAATTTTTACCGGATTTACGATCAATGCGACAATATTTCATGCATTTATGGTTAGTCTTCTATTTGGAGCAGTTAGTTATACAGCTTTATTAGCATACCGTTCAAAAACAGCCATAAAAAGAGGATAGACAATTTGTCTATCCTCTTTTTATTTATCCATATACCCCACTAGATTAAGTGAAATACTTTAATGTTTTTCCCCTATTTTTATAAAACTAAGTGTACACTCTCACACTTAGCTTTGCGGAATTCAATTATTAATACATGCCTCATGAAGAGATGACAACTCTTTTTCCAACTGGCCTAATAATTTCTTCCCATCCTCTTGAGAAACGAGGTTCAATCTTATTGCAAAGTCAATTTCTCTTGATAAACCGAACATTTGTGTATCTAAAACCTCTTCATAAAGAGGACACTGAGGCATTGTTAAATTTGTCATTTGCACTTCAATGAGTTTTAAAATCTTTTCCGCATCTTCTTTTAGAAGGGCATAAGCTTTTTCACTTTGTCCGGTTAGGGTTTCAATTGACATGCGAATCCCTCCTGTCATCTATAAAAATTCCAAACTTGAATAATAAGTCTACCTACTAAAATGTGCCTAAACTATTCTTCTTTCTATATTATCGGTTATTTCTTGAAAATGCAATAGTCACATCTTTCTTTACAAACTAAAATATGCTTAATTGATAGCGTTGGGCCAATGATTCTAATAATTTCATCCCTGCTATACTATTCCCTTTGTCGTCCAGCGCTGGACCATATATACCGATTCCAACTCCGTGTGGAATACATGCCATTATCCCACCTGATACACCGCTCTTTGCCGGTACCCCAACTCGTATCGCGAATTCCCCTGAGGCATTATACATACCGCAAGTCACCATAAAAGTCTTTAATATTCTGGCTATATGTAAAGGTATGATTTGGCGGGCAGATTCCACATGCTTTCCTTCGTTTGCTATTACAAAAGCAATTCTGGCTAAGTCTTGACAATCAACTTCTATCGCACATTGTTTCGTGTATAATTCTAACACATGTTCTACGTTACCCGTTAGGACATGGTGTTGTTTTAAAAAATAAGCCAGTGAACGGTTTAAGTCAGCAGTTTTAAACTCCGATTCAGAGACCTCACTATTATAACTTATGGAAGTATTTCCGCTTAATTCATGTACGAAAGCTAATAGTCTTCCTAATTTTTCATCTATTGTATTCCCGTTTATCAACGATGTAACGGCAAGTGCTCCCGCATTAATCATTGGGTTCAAAGGTTTTGATGGGGAGTGGGTTTCTAATTTTATAATAGAATTAAAAGGGTCACCAGTTGGCTCCATTCCCACCCTAGAAAACACACCTTCTTCTCCCCTGTCCATAAGTGCTAATGCAAGAGCGATAACCTTAGAAATACTTTGTAAGGTGAATTTCTCGGAAATATCCCCTGCTGCAGCACAAGTACCTTCTGAGTCAAAAATTGCCAATGAAAGTGTCGTGGGATTTGCAAAACTCAATGCCGGTATATAATCCGCTACCTTCCCGTTCTTTCCGTGCGGTAGCGCTTCTTGTACCATTAATTTTAAAGCTTTATTGTCCTGACATGGATTCATTCTTGTTGCCCCCTGTTCCTGACCTACTATATGATCCGTGACAAACCCTTTTTACACCTTTATAATAGAATGAAAAGGAAGGTGTTGTCATCTATGATTGTCTCCATAAAAGGACTTGTTAAACATTCAATAATCCTTGACCCCGGCGTCTGGATTTTTGACGATCGAAAACTAAATTTAGATACATACTTTTCAGAAGAGCGACCTGCTGACTATGATCCATCTTTAGAACAACTTGGAAAAGCTTGGTCGGAGCAACGCAAAGGTGCCCGACCACCCCAAACGAATGGAAACAAAATAACGATTGATAAAAAAGATTTAACTGAAAAATCGTTAGGAATTTCTTTAGCTCCATTTATTTCGAACGCCGCTCCAACAACTGAAGCTAGTATCGTTGAGTTTTCACGAGGAGAAACAAGAGAAGTATTCCAATGTTCTCTTGAGGAAGCTAAAAATGCAATAGTAGCCTTTTCGAACAAAGGAAAACCATTAAGAGAAACAGGACCTTTACACTTTTATTATGGTGATGGATCCAATCAGGAGGATCCAATCACATATATTGACGGTATTACTATTAAATAGATAGTAAATGTTCAATAACCATCTATTATCTAGTTAAAAAAGGGTGCAAGCAAAGAGATTATTCTCATTGCCTGCACCTTTTTATCTTTTATACTAAAGCAAATCAGCTGCTAATTGAGCGAGTCCGGATCTTTCCCCTTTTTCTAGTTTTATATGAGCCGATTCTGGCAAATGTTTTAACCGTTCGGCCACATACGTCAATCCATTTGTATACTCATCTAAATAGGGGTGATCAATTTGTTTTGGGTCTCCCATCAAAACTATTTTACTTCCTTCACCGACTCTTGTTAATATGGTTTTCACTTCATGTTTGGTTAAATTTTGTGCCTCATCGATAATAATAAATTGATCAGGAATACTTCTTCCCCTTATATACGTTAATGCCTCAACCTGTAAGGAACCCATTCCTGCTAAGATATGATCCAGTTCCCCTGGTTTTTTTGTGTTAAAGAGAAATTCTAAATTATCATAAATCGGTTGCATCCAAGGACGAAGTTTTTCATCTTTTTCCCCAGGCAAGTATCCAATATCTTTCCCTACAGGAATAACAGGTCTCGCTACCAGTAATTTTTTGTAAATTTGCAGATCTTCTGTTTGCTGTAAACCCGCGGCTAAGGAAAGTAATGTTTTTCCTGTACCAGCTTTACCGACTAAAGTTACTAAAGGAATATCTTCTCTAGTTAATAACTCTAATGCCATCTTTTGTTGAACGTTTCTTGGTTTAATTCCCCATGTCACTTCTTTATTACCTAAAAAAAGCTTTATCTTCTTTGAATTCGTATCACTCATAGCCAATGCTGACCTAGTTCCGTTTGAGGAATCCTTAAAGATAAAAAAGTGGTGCGGATAAGCTTTTTCAATTTCCGCTTCTTCGAAAGTTAATTCTTTTTCCTTATATAATTTAGTCATCTTTTCTGGGGCTAACCATCTCTCTTCATATCCCTTGTACATTCTGTCGAATTGGACGACACGATCTGAAAGGAAATCCTCAGATCTTATCCCCAATGCGTCAGCTTTCACTCTAAGAAGCGCATCTTTACTAACCAAAACAACTTCCCTGTAGTTCCCGTCTCCCTTAATTTCTTCACTTAAATTCAATGCAACAGCAAGAATTCGATTATCATTTGTCGGTTCAAAGAAGTGACTCTTCATTTGATCGAACGAACGATGGTTTAATTCAACTATTAATTTTCCTCCGTTTATTAACTTAACTCCTTCATGTAACTTTCCTTGTACACGCAAATCATCTAAGAGTCGGGCTACTTCCCTTGCATTTCGTCCTATTTCATCCATATATCTTTTTTTAGAATCCACTTCTTCCAGCACGACAGCTGGAATAATTACATTGTTTTCTTCAAATGAGTAAATAGCCAATGGGTCTTGCAGCAACACGTTCGTATCAAGAATGTAAAGGTTAGTCAAACGATTCCCTCCCATTAAATCTATATTCATGGTGGAACTTTGCAATGACTATATTCTATTCAAAACAGTATATTCGTGCGCCTTTTTAGAATACTGTTTACTCCACACGTTGTGTTTGAAATATAGCTTTAAAATAGAAACAAAAACGATGTCCGCATTTCAAGAATGAGACATCGTTTTATATTAATTTTTTAGTGCGCTCATCACTTGACTATCTAATTTTTGAGCAGCCTCTTCATCATATGTTTTTTCGTACTTAGGTTCTGTTGTAATTTTTGAGCCGTAAAACATTACATCTCTAACTTCTCTTATTTTAATTTCAACTAATGCTAATTTTAACGGAATATTGTCTATCTTCTCCGTAATAACCCTTGCATTACCGGATATTGCATAGGTAGATCCCGCACCTAACATCGTAATCGTAATTCTTGGCTGTTTCTGTAAATTGACTAGCATTTTAGAGCGATTATCTACGGCAAATCGAATGTGCGAATTATCCTGAGCATACACCCACGAGATAGCATTCACATTTGGTCCACCGCTTTCATGATCTACAGTGGCAACTGTTACATAATTTTCTTCTCGTAAAAAAGGGAGAAGTTCTTCCGTTAAAACTGTTTCAACTTGATTAGCCATACTCATCCACGCCTCCTTCTATACTTTCCTCTACCGTAACTATACCTATATTTTCCGGAACTTAAAAGCAATCTTACTAAAATAGATATATTTTAAAAATCCAGGAATTAATAAACAGGCTAATGCTTACCTACAATATTTTATGCTAGACATGTTATACTTATATCATTAAATAAATATCTTCTTAAGTGTGAGGTGCAAAATGAGAGTAAAGTGCGTAATATGCGATATTGTTGAATCGATTAACAATGATTCCCCCCAAGCTAAAAAACTACGGAACAGACCTATCCATACGTATATGTGCCAAACGTGCTATAGTCGTATTGAAGACCGGACCGTTGACAGGAAAAATACAGGTAATTTTAAAAACAATAAACCTCAAGAAGAAAAAGATGAATACATTTAACAAAAGAAAAGCGACCCAGACACGAGGTGTGTCTGGGTCGCTTTTCTTTTGCGTTTGAAGTTTTTAAGTAAATGAGGTAATTAGTTAATTTCTCAAATGTTTTATTATTTATGATTCATTTTCTGCCATTGCTTCTTCTTTTTTGTGACGGCGCAGTTGTATTTTATATACACCTAAAATAACTGCGGCTATAAGCAAGGACTCTATAATTGGTAATGAAAATGAAAGAATAGTAATAATAAAATTCCCTAAAAACATAACTACATAAACAACAACTGTTTTGAGAATTGGTAATTTACGGGCAAAACCTAGATTAAACACGACAATACTGAGTGCATTTATTATTAAATACATCACAAAATATGCCATAACAGCATTCTCAGGATCAGATGCTCCCAGCCACTCTGCAATTGGTGCTAAATTAGGTGAAACAGTTTTGGCGGTTGTTGCTAAGTACATAATAGTCACTCCAATATATTCTTTAAATTCATTGCTGACACTTTATTATACCATGAAAAGACATGGATTCTAACGTTAAAAAAAATCGCCTATATTTCGAGCTCAATGTGAAATTAGACAGTTTCTGCATTATCTATATTTCGCCCTTTTTTTTAAGCAGGTTTTCCGCTACACTAATATAAGAAGGGGTTGATGAACAATGAAATCATTTGATCTTCCATTATTTATCTTTGCTGTATTAGGAACAATTGGAATCATGGGAATTGGAATTTCATTCGCACAGACGAGTATGCTAATGTTTCTCGGATTTCTTATTTTAAGCCTAGGAGCAGTTGGGGCTGGATTTAGCCGTAAAAAAATGCTACGTTCGAATTTAAATGACAAAGGACAGGCTTAACGCCTGTCCTTTGTTATTTCCTGTTAAGCACCTCTGTTATTTCCTTATAAACCCACGGATTAGCAGCTATCATAGTGTCTTTTTCTAGGAAAGTTAGCGGGTCCCCATTGTAATTGGTTACTATCCCCCCTACTTCCTGTAATAGAGCATAACCTCCAGCCATATCCCATGGCGCAAGATTAAAACTAATATATGCTTCTAATCTTCCACATGCAACATATGCCATTTCAAGAGATGCAACGCCATATGAACGAATTCCTCTTGATTCTTCTAATAGCCACTCTAACTTTCTATCCTTCAACATCCAACCTGCATTAAAACTTAACAACGATTCATTCAATGAGACCTTCGGAATAGGCTCTATTTTAATGCCGTTTAAAGTTGCACCTTCTCCTTTTAGTGAAAGGAACATCTCATCTCGCATCACATCATATACAAGGCCTATGATTGGGACTCCATCTTGAAAAATTCCGATAGATATCGCAAAATTACTCTTTTGTTGCACGAAATTAATTGTCCCATCAATGGGATCTAAAATCCATACAACACCATCCAAATTTTTTATTTCTTCAAAAGATCCTTCTTCTCCCATCAAGCGATGATCTGAATATGTATGACTAATTTTATCTAAAAAAAACTTTTCTACATTTTTATCAACATCTGTTACCAGGTCATGCTGATGTGCTTTTGTCGTAATAGAAAATGTTTCTTTCATTTGTGCTACTATAAGTTCTCTAGCTTCCCTAGCCCATCGTTCAGCGTTTTCTTTCACTTCAAGACGATCAAATTGATCCATTCCCACCGCTAACATCTCCTCAAAATTGAAGTTACAAATTCATTTACCTCCATCATATCATGCAGGCCCGTGAAGATATCTATATAATAGTGCAAAAAAAGTGAACCTTTATAAGGTTCACTTATATTATCATTTATGCTTCCAGTAGAAGCCACTCATTTCTTAACTTCTCTAGTTTTTCTTTGCTATCATCAATTTGGTCTTGTTCCTTTAGTTGCATAGCATCGTATAATGTTAGGAGTTCATAGTCAATCTCCAGCTTCAAGACTGGGATTCTTTTCTCCCCATCTCTTCGTTTTAATGTCTGAATGACTTTCTCCATAATGGTACACCCCTTTTCTTAGTTTCTCGTTTAGTTACACAAGACCACCCTAAAACGAAAATAATAATTCCTGTTACTTATAAAATATGTCATTTATCGAAATTTTGCAACTATTTTATTATTATTATTTTGTATTCCACTATTCTCACGATTTTAAACTTAATTGAGAAGGATAGTTCATCTTTCTTTTTTTTAATATAAAGATTTGCTAAAATAGAAAGTAATCTTGAAGATGGTCGGCCACTCCGAGTTTAATGAAAATCATTGTAGTGGCTGCTATGTATGGAACTGATATGATTACTAAAGTTTCATCTATTGCTAAATTTGAGCTGAATTAAATTAAAAAACATTTTTCTACTGTATTATTACCAAAATAAATGAGGGAATACATTATTACTATCAAAACTAACTAAGGAAAAGGTTATTCCTTCCTAGCTACACCAAATTATATGGAAATGAGGGTATATTATGAGTTTTAAAGGATTTGGTAAAGAGGATTTCACTTCGTTTGAATTTAAAGGCCTTGAAGAACGTATGGCGGCAATTCAGGAAAGAATTCAACCGAAATTCAAAGCAATTGCAGAGGACATAACAGATGATCTATCTTCAAAAGTTGGCCATGACATGTATTTACATATCGCAAGACATGCCAGACGGAAAGTAAATCCCCCAGCTGATACTTGGTCTGCCTATTGTCATAATAAGCGAGGGTATAAACAACATCCGCATTTTCAGATTGGATTATTCGATGATCATGTATTCATCTGGTTGGCTTTTATTTATGAATTACCAAATAAAACAGAAATTGCAACCCGATTTCTAGAAGATATAGAATCAATAACTGAAACGATACCGAAAGATTTTGTTATCTCTGAAGATCATATGAAGAAACATGCAGAGCCATTAGAGACAATTGATCTGGAAAAAACGTTAACTCGTTTTCGTGATGTAAAAAAAGGCGAGTTTTTAATCGGACGTCAAATTGATGCAAATGATTCCCTCCTTGGAAATGGGGAAGAATTTATCAAATGTGTAAAAGATACATTTGATACCTTAACCCCTTTATACAAAATGGCATTACGAGAATAAGCTCTGACCGAGTTTGGAGTTTAGCAGTGTCTGCTTACACGACACTGCACGTACTTTCATATATCGGATAAAGCAAAAATAGAAGTTACTCCTGTAGGTTGGGAGTGACTTCTATTTTTAATGTACTTATTAGACACTGCTGAGCATTGGTTATTTAAGGCCCAGAGCCTGCAGTAAATTCAAGTGCCAGCCCGAAATAACATACGAGTTACCACAGCATTTATTTTAAATTAATAACTTTTAAATCGCTATTTTCTCTAGCCATTTTAATTGTGTGGTAAGCTGATTGACCTGATTGCTCTTGATAATCTTTAAAATGTTGTTTTTCTTCTGACTGAGACGGTACAACTTTTTTATATTTTTGGTATTGATCTAAAAGTATTGATCGGTCTACTCCTTTTGTATAAGCAGCATCAATCAAATCAAAAAAATGTACGACGTCTATTACCTCGTCTTTAGACCAATCAATAGAGATTGGCAAATTAATATCTTTATCCATTCATTCCTACTCCCTTCCAAAGCTTCTGGGTTTCTGATATACTTCATTTTGTTTCTATTTCTTCAATTATCATATAACATAGAAGAAAAATAGTATAATCCTGATAGCTTCAATGCAATATTTTAACAGTAACAAAGGATGATTTAAATGAAAAGAGGTTCTTTACAACAGGGCTGAATTAATACCTTGTAATAGGACAAACCTCTTATCGTAACTTACTTTAAACTTGAGGTGAAAGAAGTGTCATATATTCGTCGACAGCAACAGACTCCACTTTTTCATGGGGTACTTAACCATGCTAAATCTTTACCGGTCCAATTTCACATCCCAGGTCATAAACACGGAACCGGAATGGACCCTGAATTCAAACAATTTATGGGAGATAACGCTTTATCCATTGATTTAATAAATATTTCTCCACTAGATGATCTGCATCATCCTCATGGAATTATAAAAGAAGCGCAAGAACTTGCTGCTGAGGCATTCCATGCAGACCATACATTTTTCTCAGTACAAGGTACAAGTGGTGCGATTATGACTATGATCATGACAGTTTGCAGCCCTGGGGACAAAATAATTGTCCCCCGAAACGTGCATAAATCAATTATGTCCGCAATCATATTTTCTGGAGCTACACCAATTTTTATTCATCCCGAATTGGATGTTACTTTAGGGATTTCGCACGGAATTACAGTATCATCCGTGAAAAAAGCCATCGAGGCAAATCCTGATGCCAAAGGAGTTCTTGTGATAAACCCCACTTATTTTGGCGTAGCTGCAAATTTAGAGGAGATTGTCCGTTCTGCCCATGAATACGATATTCCCGTCCTTGTAGATGAAGCCCACGGTGTCCATATTCATTTTAGTGACAAGCTTCCATTGTCAGCGATGCAGGCTGGTGCCGATATGTCTGCTACGAGCGTTCATAAACTTGGAGGTTCTCTCACTCAAAGCTCTGTTCTAAATATTCGGGGAGATTACATTTCCTCTTCCCGTGTTCAAAGTATCATTAGTATGCTTACGACAACTTCCACTTCCTATATCTTATTATCCTCTCTAGATACCGCCAGAAGACATTTGGCAATAAGAGGGGAAGCTCTATTGGACGAAGCAATAAAACTCGCAGAAGCAGCCAGAGAGGAAATAAATCGGATTCCTGGTATTTACTGTCCGGGTAAAGAAATGCTTGATGATCATGCCATTTATGATCTTGACCCAACTAAATTGATTATCTCAATCAAAGACTTATCTATTAATGGTTACGAAGTGGAAAACTGGCTGAGGGATAAAGCGAATATCGAGGTCGAGCTTTCTGATTTGTATAATATCCTTTGTATCGTGACTATTGGTGAGACTAAAGAAAATATAACCGTTTTAACAGATGCATTAAAAGAATTATCAGTCCAATATTTTGATGCTTCCAACCGTAATTCAGAAAGATCTGATGTTGAAATCCCGAATATTCCAATTCTATCTTTGTCTCCACGTGAAGCATTTTATGCAGATACAGAGTTGGTAAAACTGGACGAATCAGCAGGCCGCATTAGTGCTGAATTTATTATGATCTATCCACCAGGTATCCCAATATTTATTCCTGGTGAAATTATTGAACATGACAATTTACATTATATTTCAGAAAACATTAAAGCAGGGCTGCCAGTGCAAGGACCCGAAGATGCTACTTTAACTTATATTCGAGTCATCAGTGAACGAAAAGCAATTCTATAATTCTTAACTCTTAACAATAAACAGAAAAAACATAGACATCAGAAATTTCTCTGATGTCTATGTTTTTTATATCTTTTAGCGAAACAATTGGCTTAAAATATCATGAGCTTCTTCCAATGAATATGGTTCCCAGAATAACTCTCCATAAATTAGTAAGTCTTGATGTAGGTGGAGTCCACTTCCATCGTCATCCATTGCTCCACTTGTTCCAGAATTCCCAACATACCCAATAACAGTCTCTTCATCGACTTTTTGTCCTAATTCTAACTCCTCAGGTATCGAATCAAGGTGTGCAAAACGACTCATTACACCATCCTCGTATTGCACCCACACTTGTTTTCCTCTTAATCGATCCAGTATATATTCAGGTGTGTATCCTACTTCTCCCGCTACATCTAAATCCTCGTTTCTAATTTCGTGGGAAGGATAATCATCAAAGTCAGCATCTACTCTCACAACCACTCCATCAGCCATTGCACGAATAGGGGTATCTGTAGTTATCTCAGTACCCGTCGAATAACCATACCAGTCAAATCCCTCATGATAGCCATTACGATAAATACGAGGAGCACCAGGAAGATGACTCTCAACTGTACTAACACTGGCATTTTCAATAGGCTCTTGCAGAAATGACAAATATTCGACCATTTCAGACACGGAAAGAGAAGAGATATCTACCTCAGTTTGTCCGGTCGATGCCCAAGCATCTATTACTTCATCTTCCCAAGTAAATGAAAGTAGTTCTTCCTCTTCTTCATACGTATACTCGGTCTCCAAGCCTTGTTCGATAAACCCTTTTGATACATAAGGATCTCCATCTATTTCTTTTAAAGTAATTTCATCTGAAGGGATATATACCCCATCTACTTCCATCACTGGCACTTCGTAAACAAAATAAAATTCTCTTCCCTCTATTTCTAAAGTCAACGATTTATCAGTACTATTATATTCAAAGTCTCCACCGAGATTCTCTGTAATCTCTTCCACTGATAAATAAACTTCCTCATCTCCCTCAATAGAATGAGTCTTAAATTCTTGTTTTCCTTGCTCAACGTTATTACTTTCTTGATTCAAATCTGGAACCTCATTATTCTTTTCATTGTTCGAATTGTTTTGATTAGAAGCCCCATCAGGTATCTCTGTTTGTTCTTCTGGTTGTTCCTGATTTTGACACCCTACTAACGTCGTTACGAAAAATAGGGTAATAAGACATTTCTTCATCGTACTGTAATCCCTCATCTCAACTCTATTTTATAGCGTCAGGGTCTACCATTTCATACCCTTTGTCACGAAGACCTGAAACTATATCTTCTAGCGCATCTTTAGTAAATTCTCGGTCATGCATAAGCAAGTTTGCACCGCTTCTTAATAATTCGGTTTCGACCATTATTTTGGCGATAGCTTCTTTATTCATGTATTCCGCTTCCCAATCATAACCGTAAGACCAGTTCATCGTCTGCATATTTTCTTCTTCCAAAACTTCCATCATATAATCTGTATCGGCTCCATGGGGCGGGCGGAAAAACCTCGGCCTTTCGCCTGTTACTGCCTCAATCTCGTCATTAAGCTGAACAATTTCATCATATTGTTCTTCTTCCGATATATCACGTAAATTTGGATGAGTCATCGTATGATTACCTATCTCAAAACCAAGATCATAGATTTTCTGTAATTGTTCTTTCCCTTCATCAGACTGAATAAAATGACCATTCACAAAAAAGATAGCCGGTGCTTCTAATTCCGCTAATATTTCGGCCATTTCTGCACCATGACTGTCAGGAGCATCATCAATTGTAAGTAAAACAACTTCTTCTGAAGCATCGTCAATTGGTTGAACAGAAAAATCATTTGGATTAATTTCATATTCAGGAACCACTTCTTCCTTCTCAGTGGTGTTATCTTCAGCGGTGCTGTTACTATTACTATTTGTACTGTTTTCTTCAAGGTCAGTGTTTGTGTCATTTAATTCGTCGGAGTTATTACCGTTCGAATCGATTGTTTCCTCGTCACTATCTTCTAGTTCATTCGATTCATTCACTTCAACAGGCTCGTTATTAAGAGATTCCTCATCAACTTCTTCATTGTTTCCGCAAGCCGTTACGACACCAGCCAGCATTAAACTAACACTTATGAATACAAATCGTTTCAATTTTACCCCTCTTTTCAGTATCTCTAAATATCACCTTCAAATTTTACCATAATTCAACACAAAAATGTATCGTTCTTCTAGCACATCTTATCTATACTATATTGTATCAAATTATGAAATATAAATTGATTAATTATGATAACCAGCGGGCACTATAAAGATGGTTAGTATACCTTCACTATGATTCCCATAAATATTCCATTAATAATCAGTCACGAATTTAAAAAATTAATGAAAGGGTGATTACATGAAGAAGCTTACACCAGTGTTCATGATTTCAGTCATCATTTCTCTTGCTTTTATTTTATGGGGAGTGATAAATCCTGAAAATTTAGAAGGTGTAACAGGAGAAATACAAGGTTTTATAACTGATCAATTTGGTTGGTTTTATTTATTAGCAGCAACGGGTTTTCTTGCTTTTGTGATATTTCTAGTTTTTAGCCCGTATGGGAGAATTAAATTAGGAAAACAGGATGAAGAACCCGACTACAACTACATAACTTGGTTTTCCTTCCTTTTTACAGCAGGTATGGGTATAGGTTTAGTTTTTTGGGGTGTATCTGAACCGATGTACCATTTTTACGAGCCTGCACCTTCGGAAAATATTGAAAGTCAATCCATTCAATCTGCGGGATATGCGTTAAGATACGCCTTTTTTCACTGGGGGCTTCATCCATGGGCCATCTATTCTGTCGTCGCTTTAACACTTGCTTACTTTAAATTCAGAAAAGGAACCGCAGGAGTTGTTAGCGCAGCATTTGAACCTCTTCTCGGTGATAGAGTTAATGGTGTCATCGGAACAACTATCAATGTTATTGTTGTTTTCGCTACCGTCTTTGGTGTCGCTACCTCTCTTGGGTTCGGAACGGCTCAAATCGGTGGTGGAATATCAAATTTATTCGGTATTGATAATACCACTGGTTTACAAGTGATCATAATTATTGTTGTAACATTCTTATACATGCTGTCTTCTCAAACGGGTTTAGATATCGGTATACGAATTTTAAGTAAGACTAACATATATTTAGCTATTATTTTGATGTTGTTCTTATTATTCTCCGGACCGACAAACTTCATTATGAATTCATTTACACAGACTTTAGGTGGCTATGCTCAAAGCTTAGTTAGAATGAGTTTCCAATTAGATACATTCAATATGGAATCCACCTGGGTTGAGGATTGGACAATTTTCTACTGGGCTTGGTGGATTGCATGGGCACCTTTTGTTGGAACTTTCATCGCTCGTGTTTCAAGAGGCCGAACAATTCGTGAATTTATCATTGGTGTCATTGCTGTACCAACAATATTTGGAGCACTTTGGTTTTCTGTTTTTGGCGGAACAGCGATCCACCTCGAGTACATTCAAGGAATTGATGTCATGGGTGTGATGGAAGAATCCGGGATGGAAACTGCTCTCTTCTTTGTCTTACAGCAATATAATTTTGGGTGGATAATGTCGTTTGTAGCAGTTTTACTTATCGCATCTTTTTTTATTACATCAGCAGATTCTGCAACTTTTGTATTGGGAATGCAAACAACAAACGGAAGTATGAATCCTGCCAATTCAGTGAAATTTGTTTGGGGCATTATTCAGTCTGCTACTGCCGCAGTCCTTCTTTTGGCTGGTGGATTGGAGGCCTTACAAACCGCTTCAATCATTGCGGCCTTCCCTTTTGCAATCATTATGATCTTCATGATTATCAGTTTGATGAAAGCTTTAAGGAGAGAGACCATACCGGAGAGAAAAAAATACAAAAAATGATTCTTGGTAGAAGATCCAACAAAAGTTCACAAAAAATCTTCAACACAATAGATGGCTAATTTCTATTAGATTACATTATTTGTTCGAGGTATCATTTATATAACATTTTGATTACGACAAAGTATTCATATATTGTATATGGTAATATTAGGGTATCTTAAGTACCAAATCCGTTTTTAATTATTGGAGGCTAATTTTGTTTAAGCGACTTATTCCCTTTATTGCTATTACACTTATGCTGGTTTTTGTTTCAAGTTGTAACCAACAGTCAACAATTAGTACAAGTTATCCTTTCCTGGAAAATTCTAAAGAAGACAATTCTCCGGTGACTATTTTATTTTCTAATGAACATGATGATATAAATTCCGAACATGATTATTACGATGCACTAATTAATTTTCGACAAGATCATCCTAATAAACTTTCTCAACTAAATATTATCTCAAATGATGACGAAGAGATTGTAAATTACTTTGATATCAAATCGTTTCCAACATTATTAATAGTTGATGATTTAGAGGTAATCATGCAAATAGATGGACAACATGATTTCCAGTCTATCTATAACAAATTGAAAGTAAACCTATTAAGCCTTAAAGAACGAGCCTCTTAACTTTAATTTCCGCACGCCTGATAAGACGTTCCTAATAGACTTCAAAAAACTGCGCTCATTTGCTCTGCACAAGCAATAACTGTAGACCCACCACACTGGGAAGAGCGTTACTTTACGGAGGAGGAGACGTGTTATTTTCCCGAAGAGGCCTGACATTGCTTCAGGAAAGCAATCGTCTGGAGCATCTCTGTTCGATGGAAAACAACAAATCTCTTATAAACCGGTAATTTTATAAATTCCTGACTTATTAAAAATGCCACCCAAATTGGGTGGCATTTTTTTACTTTTATTTTACTATATGAATTGGCATTCCTAATGCTACTTCAGCAGTTTCCATCGTGATTTCTCCTAGTGATGGGTGTGCATGAATTGTCAAAGCAATATCTTCAGCAGTCATTCCTGCTTCTATTGCTAAACACGCTTCAGAAATCATATCAGAAGCATTTGTACCTGCAATCTGAACCCCTAATACTAAACCATCTTCTTTTCTAGTGATCATTTTCAGGAATCCTTCAGATTGATTTAAAGATAATGCTCTTCCATTTGCTTGGAAAGGGAATTTTGAAGCTACATAGTCATATCCCTCTTCTTTAGCTTGTTTCTCATTAAGACCAACACTAGCAAGTTCTGGACCTGAGAAAACAACTTCAGGAATCGCAGTATAATCGATCTCTGCTGGTTCTCCAGCGATTGCTTCAGCAGCGACTTTAGCTTCATAAGAAGCTTTGTGCGCTAATGCCGGACCATGTGTAATGTCACCAATTGCATAAATATGAGAAGAAGAAGTACGGCATTGCTTATCAATTTTGACTAAGCCTTTTTCATCTAGTTCAACACCAGCTTGTTCTAAACCAAGCTCGTCTGTATTAGGCTTTCTGCCGACTGTAACTAGAAGATAATCACCTTCAAATTCTTCTTCTTTTCCGTTAATTTCTGCTTTAACTTTAATACCTGTATCTGTTTCTTCCATTTCTTTTGCCATTGCTTCTGTTTTAATCGTCACACCTGCTTTTTTCAAGCGTTTAACAACAAGTTGACTCATTTGTTTTTCAAATGTAGGTAAGACTGATTTTGTACCTTCAAGAATGGTTACTTCAGAACCTAGATTAGCATATGCTGAACCTAGCTCAATTCCAATATAGCCTCCGCCAATGACAATAAGCTTCTTAGGAACCTCGTCCAAAGCCAATGCACCTGTGGAAGAAACGACACGTTTACTCCACTTAAATGCAGGAATTTCAATCGGAGTAGAACCAGTTGCTACAATACAATCATTAAACTTATATGTTTGAGAACTTTTCTCGTCCATAATTTTAACTGTACTATCGTCAACAAAGTATGCTTCCCCACGAACTACTTCTACTTTATTTCCTTTAAGTAAGCTTTCCACGCCCCCAGTCAACTTGTCGACTACAGAACCTTTCCAGGCTTGTACTTTTGAAAAGTCTAACTTTGCTTCTCCAACAGTAATTCCCATATCTTCTGAGTTTCCTGCGTCGTGGTAACGATGTCCTGCTTCGATCAAGGCTTTAGATGGGATACAACCTACATTTAAACAAACGCCACCTATTGTCCCTTTCTCAACAATTGTTACCTTTTTCCCTAATTGTGCTGCGCGAATGGCAGCCACATATCCCCCTGGCCCAGAGCCAATGACGAGCGTATCTACTTCTACCGGAAAATCTCCTACTACCATGTTTACCCCTCCATTACAAGTAATTGTGGATCGTTTAACAAACGCTTTATATGGTTCAACGCATGCTGAGCTGTTGCACCATCAATGATACGATGATCAAAGCTTAATGACAAGGCTAACACTGGAGCAACGACTACTTCTCCATCTTTAACCACAGCTTTTTCAGCGATGCGACCAAGCCCAAGAATTGCTACTTCCGGATGGTTGATGACTGGTGTAAACCATTGACCACCTGCGGATCCGATATTTGTAATTGTTGTAGAAGCACCTTTCATTTCTGCAGATGATAAAGAGCCTTCTCTTGCTTTAGTAGCAAGCTGATTAATTTCATCAGAAATACTGAAAATATTTTTTCGGTCTGTATCTTTTACTACAGGAACCATTAATCCTTTTTCAGTGTCTGCAGCAATTCCAATATTGTAATAATGTTTATGAACAATTTCTTCTGTAGCATCATCTAGAGAAGTGTTTAACATTGGGAACTCACGAATAGCAGAAGTTAATGCTTTCACCACATAAGGTAAATACGTTAACTTAATACCTTTTTCTTGTGCTACTGGCTTGAATTGCTTACGATGAGCAACTAAATTTGTTACTTCAATTTCATCCATTAAAGTAACGTGAGGCGCAGTGTGCTTGGAATTAACCATAGCTTTAGAGATAGCTTTTCTAATTCCGGACATCTTCTCACGCGTTTCAAGTTCTCCATTCTCAGGCTTGTATGCAGAGACTGATTTCTTCTCAGATTTCGCTGTATCAGCTGATTCCTCAACTGTTTCAGGCTGAGAATCCCCAGAAAGGTATGACTCGATATCATCTTTTAACACACGTCCGTTTTTACCCGAGCCGTTTACTTTACGGATGTTTACTTCTTTTTCACGAGCAAATTTACGGACTGACGGCATTGCAATTACTCTTGCACTTTCGTCAATTTCTTCTTCGTTTGCTGCTTTTTCTTTCGGAGCTTCTTCTTTCTTTTCCTCTTTAGAAGAAGTATTTTCCTCGGATTTCTCCTCAGCTTTCTCTTCCTCTTCATCTCCACCATGCGCTTCTGCCGGTTGCTCCGCATCTGTTTCAAATGTAATAATTACGGTTCCAACAGTTGTAACAACACCCTCTTCAACATGGAGCTTTTGAACAACACCATCTACAGGAGAAGGAATTTCTACAACAGCTTTATCGTTTTGTACTTCACATAAAACGTCGTCCTCTTTAACTTCATCGCCTTCTTTTACCTGCCACTTAACGACTTCACCTTCGACAATACCTTCCCCGATATCAGGAAGTTTAAATTCATATGCCATTATTTTTTGCCTCCAATTCTTTCTTATCTTTTCATACAGAACAAGGAGGAACAAATTTCTTCTTCCTCCCTTTTGAAAAATATATCTATTTAAAATTCAATAATGTATTTTGCTTTTTTAATCACATCTTTATGATTAGGTAACCAAGTATCTTCAGCTGATGCAAATGGGAACACAGTATCTGGTGACGTTAACCGAAGGACCGGCGCTTCCAAACTAAGGATTGCTCGCTCATTTATCTCTGCGACTACTTGTGCAGCAATTCCTGCTTGCTTCTGCGCTTCTTGAACTACCATTGCCCGATTTGTTTTTTCCACAGATTTGATAACTGTCTCAATATCAATTGGGCTTACTGTACGTAAATCAATTACCTCCGCTGAAATACCATCCTTTTCAAGCTCTTCCGCTGCTTTAAGAGAAGTATGAACCATCGCACCATATGTAATAATAGTGATATCTGTCCCTTCTCTTTTCACATCTGCTTTGCCTAAAGGAATAGAGTAATCATCTTCTGGAACCTCTTCCCGGAACGATCGGTAAAGTTTCATATGTTCTAAAAACACAACTGGATCATTACTGCGAATAGAAGAGATCAATAATCCTTTCGCATCATAAGGTGTAGAAGGAATAACTACCGTAATCCCAGGTGACTGAGCCATTAAACCTTCCAAACTATCTGCATGAAGCTCAGGTGTCTTTACGCCACCACCGAAAGGAGAACGAATTGTAACCGGAGAATGATACGTTCCACCAGAACGATAACGCATGCGTGCAAGTTGGGCGACAATGGCATCGAATGCTTCGAAAACGAAACCGAAGAATTGAAGCTCCATTACAGGACGAAAACCAGTTACACTTAAACCTACTGCTAATCCACCGATTCCAGATTCAGCTAGAGGCGTATCAAATACACGATCTTCCCCATATTCTTTTTGTAGTCCTTCTGTAGCTCGGAAAACTCCTCCGTTTTGCCCTACATCTTCCCCGAAAACGAGTACTTTCTCATCGTTTTTCAGTTCGACTCGCATTGCATCAGTTATTGCTTGAATCATAGTCATTTGCGCCATAGCTTACTTCGACTCCTTTTCTTTATATTCGTTCATTTGCTCCTCTAAATTTGCTGGAAGATCTTCTCCCATAATTCCAATTAAGTCCGTAACTTTTTGTTTCGGAGCACTATCTGCTTCTTTAATAGCTGCTTTTATATCTTCTTTAGCCTGATCGACTACTTTGTTTTCATCATCTTCCGACCATAGATCTTTCCCTTCCAAATACTTTCGGAAACGGACAAGAGGATCTTTCTTTTCCCACGCATCATCTAACTCAGAAGTACGGTATCTAGTTGGGTCGTCTCCTGCCATTGTATGAGGTCCATAACGGTAAGTCAGAGTTTCAATTAGTGTTGGACCATTATCTTCCAATCCACGTTTTCGAGCTTCTTTTGTTGCTGCATAAACTGCAAGTATGTCCATTCCGTCAACTTGTACTCCATGAATACCTGCTGCTACTGCTTTTTGTGCAATAGTTTTTGCAGCAGATTGTTTTTCAACAGGCACTGATATGGCAAAACGGTTATTCTGCACAATAAAAATTGCAGGAGAATTAAACGCACCAGCAAAGTTCATTCCTTCGTAGAAGTCGCCTTGTGAAGCCCCACCATCACCCGTGTAAGTAACAGCAACTGCATCTTCTTTATTCTTTTTAAGACCCATTGCTACACCAGCAGTTTGCGTGATTTGTGCACCGATAATAATTTGAGGCATCATTACTCTCACGCCTTCTGGCATTTGACCACCCATAAAATGACCACGAGACCATAAAAATGCTTGTGCTAAAGGAACACCATGAAAGTGAATTTGTGGGATGTCACGATATCCTGGTAAAATCCAATCATTCTCCTCTAAAGCAAACTGCGATCCAATCATTGAAGCTTCTTGACCGGCTACTGGAGCATAGAAACCTAAGCGCCCTTGACGATTAAGTGAAATCGCTCTCTGATCCCATATACGTGTATATACCATTCTTGTCATTAATTCCTTAAGCTCGTCATCAGAAAGCTCAGGCATTGCTTCTTCATTAACTACTTTCCCTTCCTCATCGAGGATTTGGAAAGTTTGGAATTGATCCTCTACTTGTTGTAGTTCTTTCGTTTTTTCCATGAATCTTTTCACCTCATCCTTTCTAATCTTAGAAATATCTTTTAAAATAAGTCTCTTGAATCACTACTAACTAAGATACCCAAATTCAATTAAACCATGTGATACGAAACCGATAATTAAATATATAGTGGTTGTATACCCTTTTTCAGAGGTATTAATCCATTGTCTTTACGACAATTCCACACCTTCTGTAATAGTTTCATTTTTAAATTTATGATACAACCCTCTATTTACAATTTAAAGTTTACACAAGTTAATTTGATTCGTCAACGCTTTTGAACTAGCTTTCATTGAATTTTATCGCTTAATATTATAATTTTTTTCAGTTACATTGTTTAAACTGTTATAGAATTATTAGTAGGTCTGTTATATATCATTAACTTGTTCAATTCATCACAAGTTGATATAAAAAAAGATGACTTTCGTCATCTCAAAAAAAGTAACTTTATTATTCAAAATTAATATCTAAGTCAGATGCTTCATAGAAAGCAACTTTTGCTTCATTATAGGAAGAAGTCAATTCATTAAATTGATCATTTAAAGAAGTGATTTGAGAATAAGATTCATTTACGATCTCATGCTGTGCCTGAAGGTCTTCCACTTCTACATCTTCAGTCTTCGCCATCTCATATAATGTAATATCATCTTCAATGGAAGCCATATACACTTCATGTAATTCTTGATAAACATCATATCTTTCATCCATAACCTGAATTAATTCTTCTCCATGAGTTTTTTGCTCAGCTTCTTCTTCATCAATTTCTTCAACATGTGGTTCAATTTCTTGAAAAACCGTGTAAGATTCTTCAATCAACTCATATTCCTCTTCCATTATCGTTCTTCTTGATTCAGCAGAGGCAATAGCTTCATCTGCTAATAGCTCAATTTCTTCAACTGACGAGAGAGTTAACATTTCTGTATATAGTTCAGCTTCATTTTGTTCAGCTTCAGTTAAAGGTCCTTGCTTGGTCTCGATGTCTTGTTCTATTTGAACTGACTCTTCTAAGGGTTCAAACATTAATTCTGCCGGTTGTTCATTCGTACAACCAGATAGAATTATTAAGGTGACTACCATCACCAAAACGATATATAAATTTTTCAAAAAAAGCCCCTCCTAAAAATAATCAAACGAAATTGTCATCCATTTATCAAGCTACCCTATTTTCTCTATTTTGACAAGATATTTTTTGAAGCTGGGTATAATATCCTGTTTTTCATTCCTTGATGAAGAATCCTCTTTTTCTAGGCATATATCCATTCCATCTCTGGTCTAATGCATACCATGTTATTACGCCGCTCAACAAAGACGGCTGACGATTAAAAAGGAGGATTTATTATGTATGGATACGATGGTTGTTGCGACCCTTGCGGATATGGATCACAAGTTGCTGGTGCTGGGTATGGTCATCCAGGTGCAGTTGCTGGTGCCTATGCCCCGGCTGCAGGCGCAGGAAAAGGCTTTGCTCTAATTGTGGTGCTTTTTATCCTATTAATTATTGTAGGAGCATCTCATTTCCACTGCTAAATCGCATATTCTGGAGAAAGCGAGTTAAAATGACTCGCTTTCTCTTTTCTTTCGCTTGAAAACTGGGTATGATAGGAGAAGAGGAGTAAATGGAACTCTTATCAGGTTTAGTCGAAGCAAGATTACTCCTTTAATTAGTGAAAATACTCCTCTAGCCAGTATTTTATCTATTTTAATTAAATAATACATAATTGGTATTATGTTATTATCATATTTTTTAAGTGTATAGGAGGACACAAATATGTTGACAATGGAAGATATCATAAGAGAAGGACATGCAACATTGCGGCAAGTTGCAGAGCCAACGGATATACCACCTAACGAAGAAGATAAGAAAACATTGCAAAGCATGATGGACTTCTTACTACATAGTCAAGATCCTGAAATTGCTGAGGAATATAACTTAAGACCTGGAGTAGGGATTGCTGCACCACAAATAAACATTCCCAAAAGAATGATCGCTGTCAGAACAACGAATCATAAAGATGAATTAGAAGAATATGGGTTATTTAATCCTAAAATTATCAGTCATTCAGCAGAAACAACGTTTCTTGAGAGTGGTGAAGGCTGTCTTTCTGTTGATCGTGAAATAACCGGAACAGTTCCGAGGTACTCACGGATCAAAGTAGAGGGCTACGATTTAAATGGAGAAAAAGTTGTGAAGAGATTTCGGGGATTCTTGGCAATTGTGTTCCAACACGAAATTGATCATTTAAATGGGATTATGTTCTATGACCGAATCGATGAAGATGATCCTTACAAGGAAACTCTTCCTCCAAAGGAAGTCATTAATAGAACTGAACATGAAGAGCCCCTTTCTTAAAGTAAAGGAAGGGTTTTTTTATGGAAGCCATTAAATCTTTGGTTTATATTATTCATAGCTATTAGCCATATAACCTTTAGATTAGGGCGAATTATTCTATTTTAAGAGTAAATACTGCCGTCTAATTAGACATCAAACTTGAATTGCAAGGGAACAGGGTTTAAAATGTTGAAAAGGTGGAGAGAACGATTATTGAAAAGTTACGAAGGGTTTATTTATTAGCTGATTCTACTATTTATTTCATCTTTTTTCAGATCGGAACTGAAAAAAGGAGGAAAATTTTGAAATCCTATCTAATTCATCGGTAACTCGGCATATATTCAACGCTTTCATAGGATCACTGAGCTTGAAAACGTATGAAGAAAAGTTAAAAGAGTCCTATACTATAAATTTATTAATATGAAAAAGGAGAGGATCTAATGATCTTTAAAGTGTTTTATCAGGATACATTAAACGAAGTACCTGTAAGAGAGAGAACAAATTCATTATATTTAGAAGCAGCATCGGAAGAGGAAGTACGTAAAAAGTTAACAGGTAAGGAATATAATATTGAATTTGTGACCCCGTTATCAGAAGAATCACTCGCATACGAAAAAGAAAACAATCTTGATTTTAAATTGGAGAATTTTTAAGGCATGAAAGCAAAAAATCATCAAGTTGCAATATTTGCCCTAGGGGGTCTGGGTGAAATTGGAAAAAATATGTATGCTGTCCAATTCCAAGATGAAATTATTATTATTGATTCTGGAATCAAATTTCCGGAAGACGAATTATTAGGAATTGATTATGTTATTCCTGATTATACGTACTTAGTTAAAAATGTAGACAAAATAAAAGGTTTATTTATTACTCATGGTCATGAGGATCATATCGGTGGAGTCCCATATCTTCTTAAAGAGATTAATGTGCCAATTTACGGTGGTAAACTTGCTTTAGCATTAATTCGAAATAAATTAGAAGAGCATGGACTGCTTCGTACAGCCCAATTACATGAAGTTGCAGAGGAAGACATCATTAAATTCCAAAAAACTTCTGTATCATTTTTCAGAACAACGCATAGTATTCCTGATTCATTCGGAATAGTTGTAAAAACACCATCAGGAAATATCGTTCAAACTGGTGATTTTAAATTCGATTTTACGCCTGTTGGCGAACCTGCTAACCTTTCTAAGATGGCAAAGATTGGTGAAGAAGGTGTTTTATGTCTTTTATCAGATAGTACAAACAGTGAAGTACCTGGTTTCACAATGTCAGAAAGAAAAGTAGGAGAAAGCATCGATGCAATATTCCGGAAAGTAGACGGTAGAATTATATTCGCTACGTTTGCCTCAAATATGTATCGGCTGCAACAAGCAGTAGAATCTGCCGTCAAATACCAACGAAAAGTTGCTGTATTCGGGCGCAGTATGGAGTCAGCTATTAGAATTGGCCGTGAGCTTGGTTATATCAAAGCTCCAGAAAGTACATTTATTGAGACCTCCCAGCTAAATAAAATTCCAGCGGAACAGGTTTTAATTTTGTGTACTGGAAGTCAAGGGGAACCTATGGCTGCTCTATCAAGAATCGCGCACGGGACTCACCGTCAAATTCAAATCATCCCCGGCGATACTGTTGTATTCTCTTCCTCACCTATTCCGGGAAACACACTTAGTGTGAGCAAGATCATCAACCAACTATTCAGAGCAGGTGCTGAAGTTATACATGGTTCCCTTAATGACATCCACACTTCTGGTCATGGAGGGCAAGAAGAACAAAAACTGATGCTTCGTTTAATGAAACCGAAATACTTTATGCCAATTCACGGGGAGTATCGCATGTTAAAAATGCACACGAAACTCGCACAGGATTGTGGTGTTCAAGAAGAAAACTGTTTTGTAATGGACATTGGAGATGTACTAGCCCTTGATAAGAACGAGGCTAATCTTGCTGGTAAAATTCCTTCCGGTTCAATTTATGTTGACGGTAGTGGTATTGGAGATATTGGTAACATTGTTCTAAGAGATCGTCGTATTTTATCAGAAGAAGGGTTAGTTGTTGTGGTTGTAACCTTGAACATGAAGGAATTCAAAGTAGCTTCTGGTCCTGATATTATTTCTCGCGGGTTTGTATATATGCGAGAGTCAGGTGATCTAATTAATGAAGCCCAGAAAAAACTTGCTGTTCACTTAAATAACATGATGGGAAATAAAACAACGCAGTGGTCTGAAATTAAAAATGAAGTGACAGATACTTTAGGACCTTTCCTATATGAAAAAACAAAACGTAAACCTATGATTTTACCAATTATTATGGAAGTTTAATCTAATTCAAATGGGACAAGTATCCCATTCATACGAATACGGCATGAACTCGAATACTCGAGAATTTGTGCCGTATTTTTAAGTTTATCGCTTTCCCCCTCCCTTCCATTACCTTTTATTCCCTTCGAATTGTAACTTTCTCGCCTTACTTACGACTATATATAGAAATAGTGAATGAGGAGGCGAATGAATCGTGACTAAGCTAGAATCACTGCGCAAATCTCTCTTTATTTTTTCATTACTACTTCTGTTCCTCTCTGCTTGTTCCAATGAAGGCTCTGAAACTAGTGCAAACGAAGCAGCAGATTCGGAAAGTCAAAATGTCGGTCTAGATAATTTCGACGACAATTCATCAGTAAGTATGGAAGAATCGGAGACTGGCACTCAAGATCAAGATACGGATAGAGTATTGAATACGGAAACATCACAAAATTTCGATCAAATGATCATTTACACTGGAGAACTATCAATAATCGTCGATAATTATACAGACACACAATCACTTATCGAAGAGGAAATTGCTCAATATGGTGGATTTATCGCGGAAACTTCGGTTTACCAACACGGTGAAAATGAAAGTCAATCTGGGTATATAACTGTAAGAATTCCACAAAAGTATTTCTACCCATTTTTAAATGAATTAGAAGCAAATAGCATAGAAGTATTAGAGAAATCAACGAACGGAAACGATGTTACCGAAGAATTTGTAGATTTAGATTCGCGGTTAAAATCTAAAGAAATAGTTGAAGAACGTCTAACATCCTTTTTAGAAAATGCTGAAAATACCGAAGACTTACTAGTAATTTCACAAGATTTATCTGAGGTTCAAGAGGAGATAGAACAGTTAGTAGGTAGAATGAATTATCTGGAGGATCGAGTATCCCTCTCAACTGTTACTGTTCATATGGAAGAAAGAGCCGTGAATGTTTCTTCACTGCATGATCGTGAAACATTAAACACACTAGAGCGTGCCCAAAGTTTATTTATGGACACGATAAATACACTTATAACAATTTTTTCACGACTATTCGTATTTGTAATTGGTCTTTCCCCTATCATCGTTCCTTTAATTATTGTGGGATTCGGGGTCTTTTTGTTAAAAAAGAGGCAAAAGAAAAATAAAACTGATCAAATATAACCTCTCTAAATGTATCTTCGCAGTATTTTATAAATTATGATGTATGTAAAGTAAAAAAGTGTGGAAGTTTCGCTCATTGCATCAAAAGGGCACTGAAATCGCAAAATAGACTTTTCAGTGCTCTTGGTGTACTTCCTAAGGAGACTCAAGCATTGCCCGGGGAAGCGAACGCCTATAGCGTATTCGAGCACTCCTGAAAGAAATAAAACAACACTCTTGAGAAAACAGACTTACTAAAAAATAGCTATCTATTTGTATTTTTTATTGAGCTTAACTTACTAAATGATTAATCCTCATCATCAAACAGATCTTCTTCCATCCGATTAATATCCTCATCGGCTCCAATAACGATAATAATATCACCCTTGCGTAAGTCTTGAGTCGCATCAGGAGAAACATTTATTTCTTCATCTCTTTTTATCGCCATGATATTACATCCATATTTAGCTCGAATATTCAAGTCAATCAAGGATTTCCCATGAACAGACTGTCCTGCCATTAATTCAACAATACTATATTCATCGGATAACTCTAAATAATCCAGAACGTTTTTAGAAACAATATTGTGAGCAATTCTTATTCCCATATCTCTTTCTGGATGGACCACTTTATGTGCTCCAATTTTGTTAAGCACTTTTTCATGGTAATCATTTTGAGCCTTTACAGTTATGTGTTTCACACCTGCCTCAACTAACATGAGGGTTGTTAAAATACTTGATTGAATATTATCTCCTATTGCAACAATCACATGGTCAAAGTTACGTATACCTAAACTCTTTAGTGTGTTCTCTTCCGTTGTATCAGCTACAACAGCGTGGGTAGCTATGTTTGCAAATTCATTTACTTTGTCTTCATTCAAATCAATCGCTAATACTTCCATCCCCTGCTCACTTAAAGACTGACATATACTCCCACCAAATCTCCCTAAACCTATAACAGCAAATTGTTTTTTCATTCTCTTCCTCAGCCCTTCTCTTTACTTCTATTTATATCATAACCGAGAATTACCACTCGTTTCAATGAACTTATCTCATAGAAATATATGCCGGTTACGCCACCCTATAAATTCCTGTTTAAAACAACAAAATTTAGCGTTAAATCAAAAATGTTTAACGAGTATTCCCATTGTGGTAAACTGTAACATGCAAACTATAGAGAATACGAAAGGAGAATACATATGTCGGAATGGATTGAAGCAATTAATTGGACAACCATAGGCACGAAAGCTTTAATAGTCTCTTTACAGTTAATCGGGATTCTTATCGTCTTTTTCATTGTACGTGCAATTGGGAACAAATTTATTTCCTCAAGTTTCACCAAAATGAGTACACAACGAAATATCTCAGGAGGTCGCGCTAAAACTCTTGAAAAACTAACTAGTAATGCTTTTTCTTATGTTCTTGTATTCATACTCATTACTCTAATTGTAGGTATTTTTGAATATGATGTGACAGCACTCATTGCAGGTGCTGGTATTGTTGGTCTTGCAATTGGTTTTGGAGCCCAAGGACTTGTCAGTGATGTCGTTACTGGTTTTTTCATCTTGCTTGAAAAGCAGATTGAAGTAGAAGAATATGTCACTGCAGCAGGACTTGATGGTATTGTAGAAGAAGTCGGACTAAGAACTACTAGGATTCGTGGATTTGATGGCACTGTTCACTATATTCCTAACCGTGAAATAGGCAGCATCAGCAACCACTCACGGTCTAATATGAGAGCCTTAGTAGATATTGGCATTGGATACAGTGAAAATATTGACGAAGCCATTGTCGTCCTTCAAGCAGCTTGTGACCGTGTGGCAGCAGAAGACGAACTTATTTTAGAAGGTCCAAATGTTCTTGGTGTGAATAGCTTAGGCGACAGTGATGTCGTTATAAGAATTCTTGCCAAAACCGCTAATATGGAACAATGGGGTGTCGAACGTAAATTACGCAAAGCAATGAAAGAGGCACTAGACGCAAATAATATTGAAATTCCATTTCCACATCAAGTCAATGTGCAAAAAGAAGAAAAGTAAGATAAAAAGGGTCAAACACTTTTTAGATGTTTGACCCTTTTTCTTTAGGGATGATGTATAAAATTTTTGTTTCATGCTGTCTGATACTATTTTACTTTACTCTCTACAAGCTCACACACTTCATCCGCCGTTAGACCTTCTGCTGAAATTACAGATGCTTGTGTTTTAGTATCTGCCATCCCCATCATGTTATCGTGCTGACCAGAAACTACACAACAATCACAATTCGCGGCGTCCTGATCACTGTGAAGGGCAACTACCTGGTGTCCTCGTGCTTGTAAAGCCTGTTCTACATCTGTTAAAGATTCTTCTACTCCAACCTTCGCCATAATAATTCCTCCTTTATTTTACATAACGTAGTATGTCTCTATCAATCATTCTTATACGATGATAGCTAAAAGGTTAAAGGAAAAGGCTGTTTCTTTTAGATTGTTGTTTTAATTAGTGCAGTGTAGCGCTCGAATTCGCTAAAACCGATGCTATGTTTCTTCCATTGCCAGCAGAAGTAACCATCTTTCGCTTCTTCGTTAACTTCTATGAAAACAACCAAGGTGAAACATAAACCTTTACAAAGTAACTCAATTAATTGGATGTTCGAGATTCAAGAAAGTCCACCATGTAATTCACAGCGATTGATAAAGAAGCTTCGTCTGCATTCAGTTTAGAAGAATGTAAACCATGTTCACTATTTACCCCCAGCCAAAACATTAATCCTGGAATTTCTTCTAGGAAATAACCAAAGTCTTCTCCAGTCATCGCCTTATCGCATCGTTTAAACGTAATCGGCGAATAGTTTTCTGCAAATGAAATGAACGAATCAGTTAATGTATGGTCATTGTAAACCTGACAATAATTGGACCCGTAATCAATAGTTGTCTTACACCTGAATGCAACTTCTAATCCTTTCGCTAATCCTTCAATTCTCGCTTTAATATCTTTCATCGATTCTAAAGATAATGTCCGAATTGTTCCTTCGATTCGCGCATTTTCAGCGATGATATTTTGCTTAGTCCCGGCTTCAACCTTACCGATTGTGACAACGGCAGAGTCAAGAGGTGAGATGTTCCGTGCAACAATTGATTGAAGCTGAGTAACAAAATGACTTGCGGCCACAACCATATCTTCCGTCTTATGCGGGTAAGCAGCATGCCCGCCCTTTCCTTTGAAATCAATAAACAATTCACTTGTATTAGCAAACAAAATCCCCGGTTTTGTAGCAATAGTTCCTACTGGTAGTTCTGGTGCGATATGTAGAGCGTAAATTTCATCCGGTTTCCAAATCCTGAATTGTTCTGAAGCCAAAATCGGCTTTGCCCCTCCTGGACCTTCTTCTGCAGGTTGAAAAATAAATACAAGATTTTGCGCAGGTTGATTTCGAGAAAAATGTTCCACTAGAGCCAAAGCGATAGTCATATGAAGGTCATGACCACATGCATGCATTCGCCCTTCATGTTGAGAGGAAAACGTTGAAGATGTCTCTTCAATTATTGGTAATCCGTCTATATCAGTACGGTAACCTATTGTCTTTGATGGATCTATTCCATCTATTTTTACGAGTACACCAGTTTCCCATGTCTGAGTGTGCAGAAACTTTTGCGGACATTTTTCTAACACCTGCAAAATAAACTGTTGTGTTTTAAATTCTTGAAAACCAAGCTCTGGAATTTGATGAAGCGCTCGGCGGCGGGCCACCAAGCGCTCTTCTAATGCTTTATCATAACTCATGTTTATTCCTTATTTAACTTTCTAAGCTCTTGTTTAATTTCAGTTTTTCCCTTCGTACGATCATCAATTTCTTTTATAACACGTGCTGGAGTTCCGGCAACAACAGTATTAGGTGGTACGTCCTCTGTAACAATTGCACCTGCTGCTACTACAGCACCTTTACCTACTGTGACACCTTCAAGAACTACTGCATTAGCTCCTACAACAACGCCATCTTCAATAATTACAGGTTTTGCAGAAGGTGGTTCAATCACACCAGCAAGAACTGCGCCAGCTCCGATGTGACAATTCTTTCCTACCGTTGCTCGTCCTCCAAGTACAGCGTTCATATCAATCATAGTGCCTTCTCCAACTACAGCACCAATATTGATTGAAGCACCCATCATAATAACGGCAGAATCTCCAATCTCAACTTGTTCACGAATAAGCGCACCTGGTTCAATACGGGCATGAATATTTTTCATATCCAATAATGGAATCGCTGAATTACGTCGATCATTCTCTACGACAAAATCTTCAATTTTTGATTCATTGGTTTTAAGCGATTCTTGAATCTCTTTCCATTCACCAAAAAGAACACCAGTATTTCCTTGGATAAATGATTTTGTTTCCTTACCAAAATCAATACCCTCTAAATCTCCTTTAATATGTACTTTCACAGGTGTTTTTTTCTCACTATTAGAGATAAAACTAATAATTTCATTTGCATCCATTTGTTTCATTGATTATTCCTCCTCAGTATATCTGCATTCTTTTTCATCATAGACATTTCAGCCACAAAATGCAATTCATTAGCAATATGTAAAAAAGTTCCAAATAATTTTACTTATGTAAATACTTTTGTAATGAATGTTGTGGTTTGTTTCGCTAAATCAACCTCTTTAAAACTGAAATCATCTCCATCCGATCGATATGTCCTGACAATTGGCCGCTGCGGTAGTCCTTTATGTTGTCCAATTACTACTCCTATAGAGCCATCATTTAATTTCACTTGGATACCCGTTGGATAAAAAGCGACACATCTTAAAAACTTCCACACTACCTGGTGATCATATCGTATATTCGTGAGACCCATAATACGTTCACACGCTTCATGTGGAAACAAAGACATACCATCCTCCCCGTTAGAAATCAGATGATCGTAATCGTTAGCAACGGCTACTATTTTAGATAAGAAGTTAATGTCTTTTCCCTCCATACCTCTCGGTTCACCACTTCCATCTACATTTTCATGATGTGTGAGAGCTATGTGTGCAGATACAGTGCTTATTTCCTGGACTTTTCGCAAGGTATTAAATCCTTTCCAAGAATGGTGCTTCATTAATTCATCTTCAGAAGAATACCCCACAGGGATATCTCTTTTTTTCACTTTCCCTTGCGTTTTTCCAATATCATGAAGTAATGCACCTACCGCGAGATCCTGAATACGCGCCTTAGCTAGACCAATCTGAACACCTACCATAACTGAGATGATGCAGACATTCACTAGGTGGACAAAAAGATTATTATCTTTTGTTCGAATATCTGTTAAATGAAGAAGAACATCAGAGTTTAACATGACCTCATCAATCATTTTCCCAACAATTAAACTGATTTCTTTTCCATTTATCTCTTTGTCGGCTTGGATAAACTGGATGGTTTCCGCTAATGCTGTGATTGCTTGTCTTTTTGTTGTTTCAGAAACAACTTCTTCTATTTCAATATTTTCAAACCTATCATCTTGCACAAAAACCGAGGATACACCCATTAAACGCAATTTTGATAAAAGTCCTATTGTCAATGTTACTCCTTCACTCAATAGAATTCTTCCGTCATCTGCAAATATATGCTTCCCAAGCTTTTCACCTTGTTCAATTTTATTTATGGACGCATACCTCATAGCAGATCCCCCTCTTGCACTAATCTTTTATCAGCTTCAAATTACATTTGATTTTCTTCTTCATCTTTATTATTTTCTGATTGCATTGATTGCATATAAATACTTCTGCTTGGAAAAGCAACAGAAACTCCTTCGTCCTCTAATATTGCCATAATCTCTAAATTAATATTTTCTTTCACTTCCATATGTTCTAGCCAAGCTGTAGTCTTCGTGAAAAAGTAAATCATAATATCCAAGCTACTATCATTAAACTCATTAAACCTGACAATAATCGTTTCCTGGTCAATATCATCTCTCACTTTAAGCAGATTATCAATTCTCTCTGTACACCTTTTCACTTTATTTCTCGGCGTAGAATACATAATACCCAAATCAAAGCTAACTTGCCGTTTTCTCATAGAAGACCAGTTTTGAATCGCTTCGTTCGCTAAAGTGGAATTAGGTACCACGATGATCGTATCCGCAAATGTTCTAATATTTGTACTTCTAAAGTTAATATCTTCGACTATTCCCTCCACAGTTGGGGTGCTAATCCAATCCCCTAACGTGAAAGGTTTCTCCGTGATAATTATAACGCCACCAAAGAAATTACCGATAGAATCCTGTGCTGCCAATGCAAATGCCAATCCACCAAGACCAAGTCCAGCAACAAATCCATTCACATTATAGCCCCACACATCAGCGATAATACTAATTGCCATCGCGATCACAGCAAAGCGGACAAGCTTTGACAAAAAAGGTAAAACGATCTGATCAAATTTTATATCGAGTCGCGCACCTACTCTTGTAAAAATAGTAGAGGATGAAGCGGAAATATTATAGATGCCCCAAGCAATATGACCAATAATAAGTGTACGAAAAACCCTATAAATAGTGTAATCAAAAGTTTCAGGAGTAGGCAGGTAATAAAAAGCCGTAAATAAACCAATCGCTACAAAAAATGATCTCAAAGGTCGTTCGAATGCCAGTAATCCACTTGTCAGAATGTCTGTTGGCGCTTTCTTGGAAAAAGCCAAAATTAATTTAAATATGTAGGTCGTAAAAAGCTTCCTAAACAGCAAAAATAAAAAGAAAATTCCTATTGCAATAGAAATCTCCTGCCACGTTAACGCTAAAAACCAATAATTCATCTGCTTACTCCTTTAGTTGCGATAATCCTATACAAGATACATTTATTATAATGAATCCTTTCTATCTGGCACAATTGTAACTGGACAAGGTGACAAGTGAAGAACACCGTAGGTGACACTTCCTAGTATGGCACTTACTGCAGGTCCATTGCCCCTAGATCCCATAATAATTGTAGTTGCTCGTTTTTCTTTTGCCAGTGTCGTAATTTCAATGGAAGGGATACCCACTCTAATTATTGTTTCAAATGGTATCTTACCTTCAATAATTCTGATCGCCTCACTTAATTGTTGCTTCCCTAAGGTAAGTTTCTCTTCTGTCCATCTATCCATACCAATACCCTCAGAGAAAGATTGTCCATCATTCTTAGGTTGTACATTTAATAATAATAATTCTTCTTTTAAACTCAAAGCAATAGTAACGGCATAGTCTAAGGCGTGATGTGAATGCTGAGACCCATCTATCGGAACAATTATCATTTCGTACCCCTCTTCTTCATATAGTTAATACTAATACCTAAATATTAACTTGAAACGTTTAGACTGTAAATGATATACTTTTACCTCATTGATATAAACGAATGATGAAGAGGGAAAACTAATGAAAAAACAATTTGCCATTATAGGATTAGGAAGATTTGGAACCAGTATCTGTAAAGAACTCTATCACTTAGGCCATGAGGTTTTAGCCATCGATAAGAATCAAAAAAAATTGGACGAAGTAAAGGGTTTTGCTACACACACATTGAATGTAGATGGTACAGATGAAAGTGCATTACAGAAAGTTGGAATACGCAACTTTGAACACGTCATTGTAGCAATTGGTGAGGACATCCAAGCCAGTATTTTGTGCACCCTTCATTTAAAAGACTTAGACGTCAGAAAAGTATGGGCCAAAGCGCAAAATGATTATCATCATAAAGTACTTGAAAAAATTGGCGCCGATCGTATTTTCCATCCAGAGAAAGACATGGGAAACCGTATTGCTGAATTCTTAACATCCGAAAAAGTAATTGATTACATTGATCTCTCTGCCGAATACAGCATTGTCGAAATACTTGCAACGAATAAAGTCAATGGAAAAACGATTGTCGATTTAGATGTCCGCGCAAAATATGGCTGTACAATCATTGCTATAAAACAAAAAGGAAAAGTTGATGTTACACCTAACCCTATGGATCCTTTGTACGCTGGTGATATCATTGTTGTTATAGGAAATAAACGGGATCTAAGACGTTTCCAAGTTAACGCGTTATAACTTTTAGGAGGGATTCATGATGATTGCTATTAAATTAACCAACATTTTAAAGCGATTTATACACGGGTCCGAGACGACATTATTGTTCAAGGACTTAAACTTATCCGTAAACGAAGGTGAACTAGTCGTCATTTCAGGTGATGAAGGTACAGGAAAATCAACTTTACTCCGAATGATAGCAGCAATGACTCCCGCTAATAAAGGAATCGTGCAAGTTTTTGGAGAAGATGTCGTAACAATAAAGAAACGAAGCGATTGGCGAATGAAAAACATAGGTTATATTAATGATGAAGGGCTCTTAACGCCTTTTCTGACAGCCAAACAAAATTTACTAATGGATATTAAGGAAGACTCTCCTGAGTATAAAGATCAAGAGCAAAAAGCTATAAACATATTAACTCAACTTGGTTTTTCAACAGAAAACTTTAATGATACTATTGAAGGTCTTGATGATAAACATCAGGTCCTTGCTATAATTGCACGTATATTGATGACAGGTCCAAAGTTAATCTTAGCTGATGAGCCTTTGAAGTCGCTAGAGGGATCCGAAGGCGCTGGCATTTTAGAAGAATTACTTACATTTGCGAAACAAGAGCAGACTACCGTAATTATTTGTACAGATGATCCGGCCATATCTTCCAAAGCAGATCGTCATTATAGGATTGAAAGCAACAAGCTTGTAGAAAAGAGTAAACAAGAGCCGGTACTTTAATTACATTACTAAGAAGCCCACTAACTAACGGTGGGCTTCTTTTTAGCTACCACTATAAAAAATAGCAAGTATAGTAAATATTGTATAAGAAATTACCACTACACCCGCACCTATTAACAGTACAATGATAATCCCCTTTTTCAGTTTTTCCAATCTCATCCACACCCTTTTTATTCCCTTTGGTTTTCCTAGTTCTCTCTCCATTATGCCAACATTTGAACAAAAAAGAAAGAAAAGAGACAAGCATATGAAACGGGCTTTCAAACTCTCGGACTTTAGCGTAAATCTAGATCATAAAGAAACCACATTCAATGCTCTTTTACTCTAAAAATCCCTTCCATGAATTCACCGTAAATTAAGTTTATTGCCCACTCTTTTTTGGTTGGTCTTGCATATTGTATCAGAGGAGAAACCGCTAAGTGAGGTGAAAGAGAATGAGTAAAGATAAGAAAGATTTTAATAAACCTATTCAAGAGCAAGCATTCGGAGATATTTTAAACTCCATGGATTCTTTTTTTAATCAAGCAATAAATCATTTTCAAACATCGCGACCAATTGCTGTTCATCAATATGAGACTGCAGATAATTTCATTATTGAAGCAGAGTTACCAGGAATTAAAAAAGAACAAGTACAATTAGATATTTTTCAAAATAATATTAAAATTAGCATTCACGATGAAGAAGCACGGGAAAGACAGGACAAAACAAACAACATTTCTCAACAAGCTTTTAGATACCAGCGCTCAGATCGTATCATATCGCTGCCATTTGCAATCAACGAAACGGATCTAAAAGCAAACTTATCGCAGGGATTATTAACGATTAAAATACAAAAAAAGCGTAAACGAATTCAAATTGATTCAAAGGAGGTATAATCCAATGTTTTTCCCAAAGCAATCTTACCCACCTTATCATCAGCATAACTTCTATCGACCACATCCCTATCACCAAATGAATAATGCCCCTCCTGCTTATCAACAACCTCCACCGCAGTTCTATCAAGCAGGTCCAAGTGGTCGATGGGGATACAATGCTCAAATCGGGAATTATTCGGGCTATCCCCCTCAGCCTCAGCAAGTGAGTAAGACAGCAAAACTCATGAAAGCATTTCAAACAGCAGAAGGGAAATTTGATTATCAAAAAGCTTGGACGACAATGGACCAGGTAGTGAAAACTGCTAACCAAGTCAGCCCCATCGTAAAACAAGTTGGCAGCTTTTTCACCCGTCCATAGAACAGGAGGCAAAAGCCTTCTGTTTTTGCATTAATGGAGGTAGATAATCATTATGTGCTAAAATAATATCGAAGGAGTTGATAAAGTTTGTTAAATGACACGATTAAAACGATATTAAGTCACCGCTCGATACGAAAATTTACGGATGAATCCTTAAGTGATGAACAGATCAAACTACTCGTTGAATCTGCTCAGATGGCTTCCACCTCGAGCTTTATTCAAGCCTATACGATCATTGGCGTGGAAGACCATTCTAAGAAAAGGAAACTTTCAGAGCTAGCAGGTAATCAGCCTTATGTGGAAACTAATGGGCACTTTTTTGTATTTTGTGCTGACTTATACCGACACCGTGTCGGTTCTGAACTAGAAGAGACGAACGTAGAAGATTCTTTGGAATCGACGGAGAAATTCATGGTATCCCTTATCGATGCTTCACTAGCTGCTCAAAATGCTGCTATTGCTGCTGAGTCCATGGGTCTTGGAATTTGCTACATAGGCGGATTAAGAAACGATATTACAAAAGTTTCGGAACTTCTAAATCTACCTGACTATGTCATCCCATTGTTTGGACTGGCTGTTGGAGTACCAGCAACTAAATCAGATCAAAAACCGCGCTTACCTATCGAAAATATTTATTATAAAGATGCTTATCCTTCAAATAAAGACGCAGTTACAGAGGGCCTTCATCATTATAATGATATAATATCCGATTATTATCATAACCGCACCAGTGGAAAAAGAAGTGATCGGTGGACAGAGCAAGTATCACAAATGCTAAGTCAGCCATCACGTCCAGATATGAAAGACTTTGTTAATAAAAAAGGGTTTATGAAATCATAGAATTCTGATAAACTCATTAGAACCTGGCTTTCAATATTGAACTGATATTTAAAAACCTCATTTCATGATTAAACCGCTTGATAATGAGTAAAAATATTACACGATACTATTTTGAGGAGGAATACACACATGGTTAAAAAAATGAATGTTGAAAGTTTTAATCTTGATCACACAAAGGTGAAAGCACCTTATATTCGATTGGCTGGTACCACAGAAGGGGCAAATGGAGATACAATCTATAAATATGACTTGCGTTTTTGCCAACCTAACCAAGACCACATGGATATGCCTGGACTTCACTCTTTAGAGCATATGATGGCAGAGTTAAGTCGTAATCATCATGATCAAATAGTGGATATAAGTCCAATGGGATGTCAAACAGGCTTCTATTTATCAATCATTAATGACAGCAGTTACGAGAATATCCTTTCACTTCTCGACAAAACATTAAACGATGTTTTAGTTGCTACAGAAGTGCCTGCGTGTAATGAAGTACAATGCGGTTGGGCTGCTTCTCATTCTCTAGAAGGAGCAAAAGAAATCGCTCAAAAAATGCTCGACAGAAAAAATGAATGGACCGAGGTTTTTGCTTAATACACGATGCTGTTAACCAATTAATATCAACATACAGAATTTATAATGAAGTCTTATTAATTAAAAAGAGATGTACTAAGTTCATTGAACTCGTTACATCTCTTTTTTATAGTTATAACTTCTTCTCCATTGTCACATGTAAAATACCTGCATCATAAAATGTATCAGAAACGGTGGCATATCCAATTCCTTTATAGAACGATTCTGCGTGAGTTTGGGCGTTTAATTTTAACTTATCCATCCCGTGCTCCCGAGCAACTTGCTCCATTTCTTTCATTAATGCAGCACCAAGGCCTTTCCCTCTCATCTCAGATAATATACAGACTCGTTCAGCCTTACCGTAATTCTCTTCCAATCTTAAGCGTCCTGCTCCTATCGGTTGGTTATCATGATAGGCAACAAGATGAATTGACTCTTTTTCTTTCTCGTCCACTTCAATTTCTGCGGGTACTCCTTGCTCTTCTATAAATACTTGTCTGCGAACATCATAAACGTCCCTTAACTCTTCTACTGTTCTTGCTACTAATACTTGAACCATTATTGACTTTTTCCTAACACAAACGTTTCATGGACACTCCATGCCCCATTCTCAAGCTGATACATTAATGAAAATCGATCAACTGTTTCTTCATGATGAATTGTCTCTAACTTTAAACGCCCGTACACGTCAGATAACTCGTCATAATTCATTTCTTGGCCAATCGTAATATGTGGAACATAAGGGTGTTCCACATCAATGGTTAAGTCACCTTCATTCAATTTTGCATGTAATGCAAACAAATCCTCGTTCTCCGTTACTTTCATATAAATTGTATTCGTCACAGGATGAAATGTACTGTACTTACCTATCTTTAACGTAAAAGGATTCGAAGTACTAGCGATTTCTCTTAGTTGCTTAATCATATCATCTTCTTCGTCTTCGTTAAGCTCAAAAGCAGCTTTTAAAGTAAGATGCGGAGGTACTTTTGCATATTTTGGATCATAACGTTTTCGATAGGAATTAGCAATATCCTGGAGATCTTTTGATGGAAAAACTGCAATACCGTACTTCATAGTTAGTCCTCCTTGTTACATAAAACATTATATGTTCTATGAGTATAGTTTTGTAACTCTTCTTCAAGAAAATGACCATAAGAAAAACGCTTAGTGTCTTTTGTTAAACTTTAATGACCTTGGTTGGAAAAAACTTGTTATTCCCATGGGGCAACCCCTTTAACCAATGCATAGGCTAAATTGCAAAAAGCCTGTCATCATACGTGCCTTTGTAATTTAATCTGTCTATATCATAGTACAATTCGCGTTAGAATTCAAAATATCCTTTTAATTATTCCTATTTCCTTTTTTCCTATAATAAGTTAACTGAAAAGAATGAATTTTATAAATATGGTAGAATGTAAAATATACACAGTGACTTAACTAACATAAAGGAGAGGATTTCATGACAAACAAACAACCAGTGCATTGTCATGTTGTAGAAAATGCAGCAAGACAATTATTAACAGAGCGAGGAGTCTCCATTGAGTCCATTGCCAAGATAGTTTATGATTTACAAGTTAAATATACTGATTCTCTAGATATGAAAGATTGTATTGATAGTGTAAATGCTGTACTTGAGAAGCGAGAGATACAACACGCACTTTTAGTCGGTATTGAATTAGACAAACTGGCAGAACAAAAGAAACTCTCAGAGCCTTTGCAGTCAATTGTTGAAATGGACGAAGGATTATTTGGGGTTGATGAAACGATCGCAATAGGTTCCGTATTTGGTTACGGTAGCATCGCGGTTACAACATTTGGCTTTTTGGACAAAGAAAAAGTTGGTATTATCAAAGAATTAGATTCAAAGGAAGGCAGTCACGTTCATACCTTTTTAGATGACCTTGTAGCAAGCGTTGCTGCGAATGCTTCGAGCAGACTTGCCCATCGCATTCGTGATCGTGAAGAGAAGCTTCGTCAAGATGAAATTGATCGTAAAGACGAGGAAGAAAGAATTGGATAATAACCTTGAGGAAGGCTCAAAAGGTCAAAAACCTTTTGAGTCATTTTTGTTTATTGCTCAAATACTCGTCCTAAACTTGATGTAAAAGCTTTGAAGTGCTATTATCTTAAACAATGATGCCAATATATTAATGAGGTGAGACCTTATGATAAAGAAACCTAGATGGATTTATTGGAAACAAATATTCACTTCAAAATTTCAAGCTAATTGCTTAAAAGCGAAAATAGAAGATAATTGGGTAAATGGATACGAAGTTGGGCCGTTAGTAGAGATAAGGAAAATAAAAAATGACAAATATGTTGTTCGTTACACTTATGACGAATAATATCCACCAAATCTATTGACTTCCGGCCTCTTTTCTTATATATTAGTAATTGTCGTATTATTAATTTACATAACGATCCGTTAGCTCAGCGGGAGAGCACTTGCTTGACAGGCAAGGGGTCACTGGTTCAAATCCAGTACGGGTCACCATATTATACATATCAACGGTTACAGCCGTTTAGAAACGTTTTGTAGTTAAGTGGTCGCACCGAGACACTTTTCTTACAACCTAAACCACTTCCTTTCTGAGAGGTAAATTCAGAGTAGGAGTGGTTTTTTATGTTATTAAAATTTGCAATACAGGACTTCAAGGATGATCGAGAGTTTAAGAATATGTCTCCTGTTACCATTGATTCGTACATGTTCACGTTTAAAGATTTTCAAGGATTTTGTGCGAAGAGAGAGATACTTAATGTAGAAGAAGTATCAGCAAGTACCATCAAGAGTTTTCTTATTCATTGTCAAAAGGATAGAAAAAACAATCCTGTAACAATCAACACTAAAATTAAAAATCTTAGAGCATTGTTTAATTATTTGGTTCAAGGTGAGGTCATAAACGAGAGATTCAATCCCATGAACAAAATTGATAAGATTAAAACAGATGTCAAGATTGAAGTATTCTCTGATGATCAAATCCAACAAATGTTAGCGTATTACAGAAGATTAAAAACGAGAGACAAATCCTTTTACGCTTACAGAGATTATACGATGATACTCTCTCTTCTTGGAACAGGAATGAGAGTAGGAGAATTATGTAATTTAGCGTGGCATGAGATTGATTTAATTAATGGAACAATGATTGTATTTGGAAAGAATCGTCAACAAGCAAGTATCCCATTGACAGATAAAATCGTCAAAGAATTAAGTGAATATAGAATCTTTTGTGATAATCACTTTTCTCAACTATCCGATTACGTTTTTGTTGATAAGAAAAATAAACCACTCACATCGAATGCAGTTAAATGTATTTTCAAACGACTAAAAACAATTATGAATTTCAAAAATGTACGACTGTCAGCACACACCTTCCGCCACACATTTGCACATCGTTGTTTGATTGCAGGAATGGACGTTTTCACATTGCAAAAGATGTTGCGACATAGCAATCTTCGAATGACTGAGAAATATTTAGCGTTATGGGGAACTGCTTTAAAAGAACAAAATGATAAATTTAATCCTTTGAATAACATAGATTTCTAAAATTATCGAAGCATCAGTTCCATATAAGGGCACTGATGCTTTTTAAGTAGCGCTATTATTTATACCTAATACTATCCACTGTAGTAATGATACTCATCCAGAATCTTACTATAAAATAAAATTTTTACTACTACATATATATGGTACTTATATAATGGTATAGTTAGACTGTAAAAAGTTGAACTAATTTAAAGGAGGCTGTTATTATGTTAGAAAATTATAATATATATGGATTTATGGGGTCTATATTGTCGTTCTTAATTGGTTCTGTATTTTTGAGCATGGGATTTTACCAATGGTTAGCAAATCACGATATAGGTCTCCTAATGGCATATTCCATAATAGCATTAATTTTTGTCTTGTTTGGATCCGTTTTGCTCTTAATAAAGTTCATGATTACATTGGAAGAGTCTAGGAAGAGTTAGAGTCTAGCAATCTAGGAAGAGGTTCAGAGGAGTCTGAGGAAGCGGCTTGCGTTTCGGATGTAATGATAGTGCAGTAATGTGTTAAAAGATTTTATAATGAGACTCTGAAAGTAGCTCCAATTTAGTTATTAGCTCTTCATTCGCAAATTGTTATAAACTGTCCAACGAGGAAAATGTTCTTTCATTCATTTATTTTGTCTCAAAGTTCTAAAGGCTTACTCTCCAACCATCCCATCTCCATCATTATCTCGCATATAGGGGTATAACCAATGATCACTCATTATTGGCATACTGAAACCAGCTGCTTTTGCTTCACTAATTGTCACCTGACCATTACCGTTAGTATCAACGCTAGAAATATCACTGTTTGTGTTTGAGTTAGTTGAATCGGAAGGCTCACTGTCCGTTAAACCGAGTGATTCATTTACTTCATCAGGATTCACATTGTCAAATGTATCAACGATTTCGTTCCCCATTAAAGTATAGGTATACTGATAACTTGAAGGAATCTGCGTTTCCGTATTCGGATATGTGATAACTGCTTCAAAATTTGTTGCACCACCTGCGTTACGCATTGCATTCTCCATGTATGCTTGGTCACCATGTCGGTTAAGTGTACTTTCTTGTGGGGTAATATTATAAGCATTTGATACCCCTCCTAAAGAGTCAGCAATAACATGACCCTCATCTAACACATCACTTTCGACACCTGGAACTTTAGCCTCGTCAGAGAAGTATCTACCACTTGATAGGACTGGTTCTGTACTATCATCTTGTAGAATAATTTCTTCAGCAACGACTCTCACTAACTGACCATAATCATTAGTGAATGCCCAATACTCCCTGTCACCAAAACCAATGTCAACGACGACGTTAGATTCACGATATCCAGACAAATCACCACCATCAACTTCAATAAGTTTGTACCCTGAGAACAGGTCATCATTTGTTTCGGCTGGTGTTTCCTTTACTACTGGTTCATCAACAACCTTAGTGGTAGCTTCTTCCTTTTCACTATTGTTATTTGTATTAGCTGTGGTTACTTCTTGTGGATCTGTTTCTCCATCTAGTTCTCCATCTGTTTCACTATTGTTATTTGTATTAGCTGTGGTTACTTCTTGTAGATCTGTTTCTCCATCTGTTTCACTATTGTTATTTGTATTAACTGTGGTTACTTCTTGTAGATCTGTTTCTCCATCTGTATTGGATGCATCTTCTACGTTGGTACAACCAAACATAAAGATGGTCGTTAAAAGTAAGATTAAATAGTTCATTTTCTTTTTCATGTTAGGACTCTCCTATAATAGTTTCATATTGTTCATTCTAAAAATCTCGGAAGGTTAACATAAGTTAACCTATTGATACTTCCAATTACTTTACGAACATCAGCATTATCAAATTTATCCCCCTTTACCGCCGTAACAGTATCAAAGGCTTCTTCAACTAACGCTACTCCTATAGTTAAGGATCATCACTCGGGAACTCGAGTCCATATTTATTGGAAAAGGAATTTTCCTGCATTGTTTTATTCAATCGATCGTATGCGTTAAACAACGCCTTTTCTACTTTATCATCCTCATCTTTTAATGAGTAAGTAAGACAACGGAAACATTCTTCTGACGTTAGATAGTGATACTTTAAACCTGGTCTAGTTTTATCCCATGTATCAACAAAAAAGTCTTGTAGATCCGCATCATCGTATTCTAAAACCTCAAGTAACTTTTTAATTTTATGCTTCGAAGGTACCTCGTACATCATCAATTTTGGGTGATCTAAACGAGGAGTATTACTCAATCCGCTTAAGTCGATTATGTATACTCTTAGATAATGAAATAACGAGTCCTTATATTTTCTCTCGCTTTCTAACTGGGCTGCCATATTACGAATATCATTACACATTAGACCATATTTAAATTCTTCCGAATGATTCATATACGCTTCTTGAAATAAAGCCCACGAAACATCACCGTTATTCGGTTTATAGTTAAATTTGTTGACGTGTCTAATCGAACTCGCTACATTATATACTCCGTCTTTTGAGTCGTTTCGATGTGCAGGAACGATATAATAATACTCCTCCAAGACTTTATCACCTTTATTGGTTACTTCTAACATTCGACTATCTATAAACGATTCTACTTCTTCATTTGTGCAGTTCTCTCCTATTCTCGATATTAAATCAGCTTTCTTCCCGCTTACTTTTAACTCTTTCGATTTCAAAATTTCTTTTAATTCGGGAAGCTTTAATGAAGATAGTGAATCAATAGCCGACGCTTCTACTACATACCCTTCTTTTAATAACTTATTTAACGAAATTTGAGCGTTGATTCCATATGTAGTTTCGAAATATCGTGGAAACTGAACGTTACTAATTTTTCCTGTCATCCAATTAATTAACAGTACTTCTCCTGGTAATAGCCCGTTAGGAAACTTTTTTGTTAGAATTGGGTCAATGTTGTAAGAATATGAAACTTTTGAAGATATTTTCACAGACGCATCCTTGAAACTTTTTTTGCTCTGCTGCGAATCATTCCTAGAAATGAATCTCTTAATAAAATTTAAGAAACCCATGAAATCACTCCTTAATATTTCCTGAATATGTAACAAAATTATATCATACTGTCTGTTTAGTATAATAAAAAAAAGATCGTTATAAAACATACTTTCTACACTTTTAATGAATGTGAAATGCCTATTTCAAAATCTATAGTTTTAAACCACCTTTGTTCGTAATCAAAGAATACGTAATTTAATGCTTCAGGGTTTTCAACACTCTTATATACAATACCGTATACACCATGATATCTTGCACATTGTGCCAGAAAATTAGGGAATATATACTCCTGACCATTCTGCGTTGAATGTTCAAAGCTGCAGTATTGAACTAATGGAGAATCGGAATCTGATAAATCTAATATTTTTACTGGTTGTTGAAGCTTCCATTCAATAATGTCATATTTTAAATTTGAATTATCCGAAGTAATTTCACTTAGAGCTACAGCCTTAATATCACAAGTATATAATTCACCTTGACCTGAAACATTATATCTTCCCTGCCTAGACAGCCCATGTGGCGCTGTAAACATCTCAATATCTGTAAATGGTAATTCCCTTTCTCTACTTCTTGCACGGAATAAGTTCAACTCTTTAACTACAATTAAGTTCATGTTAATTTCATTAAAAATCTGTCTACCTACTGAATGTTCTAAACCTAGCATTGGATATTCTACTAAATGTCTGTATAAACTTAGAACATCTTTAGAACTAATACTTTTTAAAATATCTGTAACTGCCAGCACCTGTGATATGTCTCTTACGGGAATAGAATTATTATTTTCTTTGTTTTTGAGAACAAACTCCAATTCTTGATCTACGTCATTAAAGCTCTGATCCAATTGGTAGTCCTTTTTTGAAATCTTACTAAATATGTATCTAGACTCTCTCTCCTTATTGTTTAAAGCCATTTGATTAATCACAGATCCCGATAAGATCCAATTAGAACTTAGTCCTGTCAACGATGCCTTTGCCCCTTCTAACACACTACTATTTACTTTTGACTGCAGATTTACTGGTCCTATCATCTTGCTCATATCCAGTCCTGTCAACGATGCCTTTGCCCCTTCTAACACACTACTATTTACTTTTGACTGCAGATTTACTGGTCCTATCATCTTGCTCATATCCAGTCCTGTCAACGATGCCTTTGCCCCTTCTAACACACTACTATTTACTTTTGACTGCAGATTTACTGGTCCTATCATCTTGCTCATATCCAGTCCTGTCAACGATGCCTTTGCCCCTTCTAACGCACTACTATTTACTTTTGACTGCTTGGATGAAGATTCTAATTTGTAAGTAGAACAGATTTTTGAAGTATCAACAATCCTATTTTTTCCTTTCTTTTTTTTCTTCATTAGCAATCCCTCCCTATTAAATATGTGAACAAGCTGCCATCCTGTTACTTTCTTGAAATATACTTTCCCCTATCCTCAATTCCAAATAGAAAGATCTTCCTACCAATTCTAGATTCGACAAAAGGAGGCATTCCCCTGTAATAAAAGTAAAATTATCACAAAGTGTGCTCATTTAAGTAAGTGAAATATAGAGAATTAAACAATCTGTGGTGTGTAGATCAACCTACTTCTCACTTGCTCATCTAATAGGTACTCAAAAAAAGTGGTAAATAGCCCCCTGCACCAGTGTATAAATTACTTAAGACCCTCTTGATGTTGTTCAATCGTTCCTTTAGTTGTTCATTTAACTTACAATCAGATTATTGCAGTTATAACGACTATTTATCCTTCAATACTAACGATTCTATATTAAATCCTATATATAATATATTCTTCTGTTACTAATTTACCTTCTCTTTCTGTTATAAAAATACTGTTATGTGTAATAATAGCGAAGACCTTCAGAAGGTTTATATCCAGGCTACCATTTAAGATCTATCTATGTTCATTTAATTGATTTTCTAATGTTTGTTGGCTATTTACCTATCCCTTACTGGTCTTTCTCCATAGTATCTATCTCCATATAAACTAAAGTCTTATTCTTGTAGTGTAGTCACCGTATGCCTTCACGATCTAGCAACCTATATAACGTTCCAGTACCAATTGATAAAGTCTTACAAATAGCTCTCACAGACTTACCTTCTTTATACCATTCTATTGCTTGTGAAGCTTTCGCAGATTTCTTACCACCTAATGTAACCTCCAATTTTCTCCCCTTGAATTTGCCTTCTTTTTTTGCAATCTCAATACCTTCACGTTGGCGTTGCAAGGTCAAACCACGTTCTAATTGAGCTAAACTTCCGAATACATTTAATAAGAACTCATTCATAGGATTGTCATTAGTTGTGTCTAACCATGATTCATTTAGTGATTTTAGAGAAGCTCCTCTCTCTTTAATATCCTCTACAATAACTAATAAGTCTTTTACCGAGCGTGATAGTCGGGATATTTCATGAACAATTACTATATCCCCTTCATTTAAATCTGAGAGCATTCGCTTTAATTCTGGACGATCTGTATTCTTGCCGCTCAACTTCTCTTCATAGAACAACTTACAACCTGCTTCTTTAAGCGCTTTGCGTTGACGTGCTGTATTCTGTTTTTCCGACGATACTCTTATGTACGCTAAACTTCTCATATTTAATCACACCGATCCATTTGATAGTATAATTATACGTTTTATTTCAGTAACAGTCAAACGGTAACAAAATAAGTACTTAGAAACCCTTGTATGACTGTGTTTGTAAATTAGTTCCAACCGTTACCGTATAAGTACAGTCTATCAGGTACACTAAGTGCTTACACTACGTAAAAAGACAGCGAGTTGGTCTATACCTACTCACTGCCTTTAACTATTTAAAGTTTGAATATTTAATTAAATTAATAAATAAGACACAGAAGGTACATTTGATTGTTATATGTTTAAAGTATATACTCAACCGTAAAATACGATTGCTTGCTACCTATTACTAACCTGAGGTACTGCTAATTTCCTATCAAGACGTACAAATGACCTTGTCATCTCATCTAGAACAATTGCTTCTTCTCTTTGGATACTAGGGGGTTTCGTGCTACCATGCTAGCAGGTCAATGGGCTATTTCCAATCAAATGAAGCTTCTTTCTAAACGGAGTGAACCAACTACCATCCTAAGGCGTGACAAGTGGTCAAAGTATGATGAATCCACTCCTAGATAAAATGCCTAGACTCACAAATAGGCTACATTATTAATTATCAAATACTTTAAGCTTATTATTGAATTAATCCTTGTAGATAATCTGATAATCATGTTCTAACATGTCTATCTTTACAATAGCAAAATCTTCGTACCAATTACCTTCATTTATTATCAATTTAATCGTTTCAACGTAAAAATATTCAGAGAAGGATGGGTGGTAATTACCTTCTTCCCAACTTTTTTTAAGTTCTTTTATATATGTTTCGGCATGTTCTGGCGTACTTTCCCAAAACTTTCTAACATTTTTTTCAATATGGTTCTCTACATAATTTTCTCTATCTTCTTCCTTCATTCTTTGTATTCTTTCTGGATACTCTCCAGTATAATCATCGTGAAAATGTCCATGTTCATCTCTATAAAATTTTTCAAGAAGACTGGCATTAACAATGAATGAATCAATTTCTTCTCTCAACGTTTCATCGTCAATTTGGCTTTTAGCAAATATATTAAACGCTTCTTGTTCTGACTTAGCCTTAACTAGTGCATAAATTGATGAACCACCGTGAACACCATATAAATTAGACATGTTTATCCCCCTGTTAACGATTAATTAAATCTTTTTATTGTTCATGACTGTATCCAATCACAAACAGTCAGTACCTAAAATCAGAGTCATGGTAGTCTATATAATTCTAGGTTCATACACTTCTCAGTTAATTTGAAATGTCTCACATCAAAAAAATCTAAATCTATATAACCCATTGCGTAACATTTCAAAATTCCATACTCTAACGTTTCTTTAGCTTCTTCGTCATCCTCATGTGTATATTTAGAAATCTCACTCAAGACTACCCAGTTTTTTGTATCATAGATTTCATGGATATCGCCTTTTATTTCAGCTTCTCTATAAGTCCTAATAAGCTTCAATAACGTGAAATCCACAAGTAACTCCCCACGATATTCACCTTCCAAGTTCGAAGTTGCAGGCATTGGAGAATGCAACTTACCATTAATATTTAATCTTTCGTACAACTTAACTGCACTGATCATTTCAATATTCCTCCCACACATAAATTCCGTTTATCTTCATAGCACTTGTTACATTGCATCACCTCTGATTCTTTTATAATAATATATCAAATGTCTTCTTATTTTACAAATAATGGTATTAAGCAAAAGTATTAACATTGACCCTCATTAAAACATTCAAACCAATGTATCTTTTCAATTGTAATGATGTAATTAACAGCCGCTTCTTGATACTTACAATACAATGAAGCGGGCTAATATATTATTAGGTTTATTCAATAACAATCAACTTCAACGAAACTCTTCGAATAGGATGGACTGTATGAAGTATTGTGCTAATTGACCTACTATGTATTGTATCCATAGAAAGAACCTATTAAATGTGAAAACCATACCCCAAAACAACCAAGGCGGAATTAACAATGGATAACAAAGAATTTGGATATGTACGAGTAAGCAGTAAAGACCAAAATGAATCACGACAAATAGATAGCATGTATGCTCAGGGAATTGATGAACTTGATATCCATATTGATAAGCAAAGTGGTAAGGACTTCAATAGACCTCAATACCAAGCATTGAAAATGCGTTTGCGTAGTGGAGATACATTATACATTCATTCATTAGATAGACTAGGTCGTAACAAAGAGATGATTCTAAACGAGTGGAACGATAGATAGTGTAAGACCATACAAAACTCCTATTTATACTTCCTTCCCGAAAGAATACTCTTAGATGCTCATCAAATACTTCTGTAAATTGTTGATGTTTCAAAGCGCCAATATCTTCCCAACAATGTATATCCCTTCGTCTTCTTTAACATCTGGATAATACATATTTGAAGTACTTGTGAGAGCGGCAGTAGATAAATAGCTATACCCCGACTTCAGTTCATAGTGTATCGTGTTCATCACTATTACTGATTCAGATAGTCAGACATTTGCCTCACCAATATAATTCCAATCGTGATCTTTTGGATATCCCTGCTCTTAAAGAGAAGGATTGGACATCTCCCCGCCGGACTAGGCGTGAGCTTGGAAGACCCACCCTTGAAATAAAGCAGAACACACCCGTAAAAAGGTGTGTTTTTTGTTAAACCCTATTTATCTGAACGGGACTGAGGTAGCCTTCAAAACCTTTAGAAGAATTAAGGAATCTTATCGAATGAATAAGAACAGTGTGTTCAAGATGATGAACGTAACCGTCGAAAAGATTAGGTAGGTAACCCCTTCGTTGTAGAGATTGAATTTCTGTTGGCAAATCTTCGAATTGATGTAGATTTGGGATAAATAATCGTTCTGAATCTCTACCGGCGTTTGTGCTTCAATCGCATCTTTGAAATCGCCGAAGGACTTGCTCTGAATGCTTCCAAAAAACAGATTCGAATTCGTCGTCAGCTTGGACTGCTGGTAGACTGTGGGGTCAATTGAACCCTTAATACCCCGGAATAGATAGGTTATGCTCACAATCATTAAGATGACAAAAATGATGAGTACAAGGGTCGTGAACTCGATGTGCAGCATTTCCCACTGATTCTCGATATCATTGATTTTGATGAGTTTATCTATCAATTTCGTGAGCGAGCCAGTAATGATGCTGCTGGAGAAGAAGCCTCCTAATAAAATGCCGGCAAACGCTAACGAAAAGGAAATCTTGGTATCACAATTCGAAATCCAGAAATTTATGCGTTCAAGCGTCTTTAATGACTCCTCTTTTTGTTCCGCATGACTTAATACGGGTGTCGGCTGGGCGTTCTGAGAATCTTCAGCACCTGGAGCGGGTTGTGGTTGTGAATTATTAGTGCTGTCTGGCATCAGTCATTCCTCCTTATAACGCCTATTTGGGCTACTTCCTTTATAAGCCTTTCTGACCAGGAATACAAGAGAAAACAAATGTGGAAAATACATGTTTTCGTTAGCGATATTGGCTCCCAGGTCTTATAATAAGAATATTCGTTCATAAGAAAGTGGGGTCAGAACATGCCGAGTGTCAGCAAGGCGAAATTCAATGAAATCGAAACACGGATTGAGCGCATCTTTACAACCGATATGGAAGTCAATGATTTTACTGGAGATGTCGTTCCTTCTACACAGGATTTGCCGGATAAGAACCGTGGGCTGATTATTACGAATTGTACCATCCTGTTCGTGGACATCAGAAGCTCTACGAAACTATCGGACAAATCCCAAGCGAGGAATATGGCGAAAATCTACCGAGCCTTTGCCAGAGCCATGTCTATGTGCGTGTATGAAACCGGTGGTCGAGTTCGTCAAATCGCCGGTGACCGAGTGATGGGTGTTTTTGTAGATGATGCCGAAGAAAGCTCTGTGCATAAAGCCATGATTGCCGCACAAGCCATCTTAACCGTGGTTGAATATCTCTTCAATCCCTTGTGCCGAAAAAATGTCAACAACAAAGAAATTGGTTGTGGAATAGGACTGGATACCGGACGAGTCTTAACCACTTCGATTGGGATGAAACATCAAGGAGAAGATTCCCGGGATTTGGTATGGGCAGGGAAGACCGCTAATGTTGCGAGCAAGCACACCGATTTGGCAGAAGCCAACGAAGTCTTCGTGACCAAACGCTTTTATGACAAACTTCCTCAACAATTGAAAACCGATACGGAAGGCAACCCCATTTGGAAAAAAGGATACCGTGTAAAAGGCGACAGTCTCTTTGAAGGGTATGGTATCCATGAGTTTTACCTGAAAGAGCTAGTAGAAGAGCTTGGGGAGGAAACTGCAGAGAAACGGGCAACAGCTTCTTCATCTGAGGGCTCTACGGAATCAGAAGGCATTGATAAGGCTCAAATCATTACAGACATTGTTCAGGGTGTGGAATCAAAAGTCGGCGGGTTATTAAGCCATTTTGAACAGGTCGTTCTCCGGGAAGTGACAGTGTCCGCCAAAGAAAGACAAGCCGAGCAAAAGCTAAAAGAACTCAGTCACCGGGAAGAAGCCGTGAAGAAAAAAGAAGAAGAATTAAAAAGGAAAGAACAGGAAATCGAAAACATCATTGCTTACAAGAAAAAAGAGGTCGTCTATGATGTTCGGGTGAAAGCTCTCAGAGAGCAAACCGACCATATGAAACTTCCGGATTTTCTGGTTGAACTAAAAGAAGTTCAAAATCTAGGAGCGGAAATTGGCAAGAAAGCGGGAACTGTCGATTTCGATGTCTCCGTATGGCAAATTGTGACGTATTTACATGGGAAGGATGAGTCCGAGTTAGCTTTTCAAATTCTTGTGGGACAGTTGACGCAAGATTTGCCTTCGGCTTATATCCCAATAACGTCGAACTCGGTGCCGATTATCAAAAAAGTGGGAAAAGAGCGTGAGTATTTGAAGGCGGCTCTCTATTACATCGAAATTAAGAAGCCGGACATGGAGAAAATTCTTAAAATTCGAAGTGTCCTCAAGGAGTTAGGAATGGAACATAAAATTGTGCATCACCCTGGTTTTTTAATAGAATAGATAGATAGATAGATAGAGAGGAATCATCCAACTATGCGAGGTAATTACCAGAAGTTTATTTTTGACAACAGCTTGAACCGAATCGACGATATCTTGACAAGCTCCGCCACTTACGAAGAAGCAGATGACATTCCTAAAAAGGATGATTTGACGTATAAGAGCGGTAAATATGTGCAATGTGCTTCCTTATTTATCGACTTAAGAGGTTCTACGGACTTAATAAAGACGCAAGGAAGACAATCGAAGACCCTAGCACGCATCTACCGAGCGTATATCAGTGAGATTGTTGCCATCGTCAACAGTTTCCAAACGTGTAAGGAAATCAACATCGTGGGTGATTGTGTCTCTGCGATGTTCGCAGGAAAAGAAGATACTAGTCAATCAGCAGTCATCGAAGCCCTCCAAGCCGCTTCCATGTGCAATGGCATGATGCAAGTACTGAACGTGAAGTTCAAGCAAAAATGGGATGGCTTCCAAGAGTTAAAAGCAGGAATCGGGATAGCCCTCGGAAGAGCTTTGGTTATCAAAGCCGGATTCAGCGGAAGTGCCATTAACGATTTGATATACATGGGAGATGTGGTAAACCGAGCATCGAAAATGTGTGGATTGGCTCATAAAGACTTTGATTATCCGATTTGCGTCACAGAAGCAGTTTTTTTAAGAGCGGGTAGCTACATTGCCAACGCTGACGAACAGCAGACCTACCAAGATTTCCTTACCCTACGTAATCATTCAAAACACGGATCAGTCTACACCGGTAACTTTCACCGAGTAGAATTTGGTGATTGGGCATCTGAAAACGAATAGTAAGATAGAACGAAGTTCACGTGTGTGAGCTTCTTTTTTGGGGTATATATTGACTATAGTCAATAATTAGCTACTCATTGCAAATGGTAAACATTTTGACAGAAGGATTAATTGTATAAGAAGAGAAATTCCCACAGTTTCGTTTTCAAGATATTTTAACTCAAGCACTTATAGACTTCATAAAAAAGTATAAGTGAATTTCAGGCTTCCATCATTCTTGGTTTGATGGAGCCTATTTCAATTATTATGTAGGTAATTTCAGTTAATTTTCAACATCAGTAACACATTTTATACTACCCGTCTTAACCAAATAATTAACAAAATTGCATAACTATATTATCGTTGTCAAGCTGATAACTCTTGAGTTATCACTCCGAATTCAGAGTGCTAGGAACGTTGTTACAGACAATATAAAAGACGGGTTTTATTAGAATATATTGGAACTATGTCATGAATTGCGACCTACATTCAATCACCCGCTCCAATACACAAAAATTGCAAACATTTCAATCAGTCCACAAGATTTAAGGTATGTAAAACAAGTTACTTAAACAACAAACGTTACATGATGATCGAAGTTGAGGAAGATACTGTTATTGAAGGATTTACGATGATTCCAGAGGCTTTTGGTGTGGAGTCAGGGGAGTAACTTGCCGTGGTTCTGAAAGTGCCTTTTCGTTAGGAGGACTGACTGTTCTGGACCTTTTTTTTGTGTGTGACAACCCTTATACCATCCGTTGAGTCTTTCTCAAAATATTATCAAGTAAAAGAATCTTCTCACAAGTTTAATAAACTTGTGAGAAGCCTCTTTTATGCTTAAAAATTTGGCTATCACTTTTTAAGTTTAAGCATCTCCTATTAACTTTGATTTAAAAATCGAATCTTAAATTATTTGTTAGATCACTCAGGATTAGTAATTAATCCAATCTATAGAAGATGAACGAATAACAAATTATTAGGTAAATATTTAAGAGAGTATTACTGGTTTAAATCAAAAGGTATCTGTGATAGTATCAGCCATTGCTTGACTTAAAAGTCCACAAACGATTTTTTGTTCTTTATTTTACTGTTAATATCACACGTTGATACTGCTTTAATCCATGTGCACCGTCATCTTCTACTTCTGCAATAATATGAATCGTGTCCCCAGTATTAGCATCTTCAGGTACAGTAAAGGTCACCGTGTCTGTATCGCTTCCTGAAAGCTCAATTGTGTTCGTAACTTCACCCTCGGCTAAGTTACGGTGAAGGCCTAATTGTAGGTCACCTGCCATTTCTTTTTCAACTTCTAATGGCTCTACATTTGAATCTTCATACGTATCTGCTTCAAAATATCTCCACCAGCTATAAGTTAAGTTGTCACCATCTGGGTCAGTAGCGTTTGCATGAAGCGTTATTTCTTGCCCTTTTTCCACTTCTAAATCTAATCCTTCTTCCACTGTAAGTGTAGGATTATGGTTCGCATCTGCATAGTCAGACTCGATTACCCAGTCTGCACGTGCTGCAAAATCATCTTGAATATCGTCAAACCAGCGCATTAATGAATACTCTGCCTCATAGCGCTCTGTGTAAGGATTATAATCTAACACCGTATTTTTAAATAGTTTGTCACTTTCTGCACCAAATCGGCCGCCCCATCCTCCGTATGAAGGATTTTCTAAGCTTCTCAATCCGTTATCGATTAAATAGAAGAATGATGGTGAGTCACCTTCAGAAATGAAATCATAACGATTATATTGTGGATTGTTTTCAAGATATTCTTCACTACCACGTTGTTCCTCTGGTAATTCTCCTTCGATGATGTTGCCATCGCCCATTAACGCATACATATCTAATAACTTTCCATGACCTTTAATATGCTCGTTATTCCAATCACCTTGTAGTCTGCTATTTACTTCTTCTGTATGAAATTGCCAAGCATAAGCAAAATGCCAGAAGTTAGATCGGTCATTAATAATTCTAATCTCCGGCCACTCTTTTGCAATATAAGATCCATAGCTATCATCCTGATCTAATATGATATATAAAATTAACTTATCACTAACTGCTTGTTTAATTTCTTTCCAATTTTCCATACCTTCATATTTATCTTGGATAGATTTCAAAGCTCTCGCAGTAGTATTTGTTCCACCCCATGTTTGAACATATAAATCGCTTTCATCCTCATTTAAGAATAATTCTTTTAGGAACTCCGATCCTTCTGTTATTTCTTCCATTTCACCTACATTAGAAATGTTACCTATTTTTGTATTTTCTCGTAAGAATTCAGGTTCAGGATAACCTTCTGCATGTGTTGTTAAGTTAGGATATGCTTCTTCATAAGCATCAATCATTTCGAATAACCAATCTGTTCCTGTCCATCTGAACGGATCGATTCCTTGCTCTTCATCACCAGCATAATGATACATGGAGCTAGTAAGAACAATACCTTCTAATTCCATTTCATTCGCATACAAAAGATAACGAAGGACAGAGTTCATATCGTCCACTTCTCCATCTGTTGTAATAACCGTACGAGCCTTAGCATTTAAAGTCTCCTCCGTTCCTTCCGTATCCTTATTCACTTCCCCATTTTCAATGTTACCGCTTTCTTCATTGGTAGCCGTATCTGTTTCACTGTTACTATTACAACCTGTAATGAAAAATACGCTAAGTAGCAACATTAGTAAAAGCTGAGTACTTTTCTTCATCTTGTTCTTCCTTTCTATTTCATAAATTTAATATAGAAGTAGCGAATCAAGACATAAAAAAAACCTAAACCAAGGCAAATTTTACATTTGCCTTGGTTTAGGTTATGCCCGTTCGGTAACATTCCTATATCATGTTGATATTATACCAGACTTTAAAAGCGGTTACAAACATTATAATAGACTTCTATTACAGTCTTGAACTAAATCATAAAAAAAATAAATGTAAAAATACAAGATAATTGTAAATCAACAGAACTCCTTTCTAAACTGTCTCGTTAGTAGAATAACTTCTATATAAAAGGGCGTTAATCCTTCTTGACACCACCTTTAGTTTAAGTACATTTTCGCTGATCCATTGGAAACTTCAAATTCAACCCCATCAATATTAACAATAGTAGCTTCTTCAATTTTTACTGCAGATGGATTTGATTTCATACTACTCATGCACCTGAAGTACTTCAATAACAGTTCCCACATTGGAGCATATTGTTTCAAAATCTTTATGCTCCTGATTCTATCTGACTCAAACCTGTTAGTGGTGTTCTTTTCTCGTCCTAATGCAAGTTCCAATGAATGTTCACTATACTTGTCCTTGTAGACCTGAGTCATGGTAAAAACAAATTCTTCGGTTAAACCAAATGTGAAATCCAAATCTCCTTTTTCACGTAATCTATGCAGGTAGTCTCTTACTCCTAAGTCACTATCCTGTATTACACAAAAGTGAGCGTCATAATCGAATTTCAAATCCAACTGTTTACTTAATTGTTTTTCGAATTCGACCTTGAAAGCTTTAACTTCTTTTTTATTAGACTTAAACAGGTCGTTTCCTTTAAGTCCATAATCATTGAGTAATGCTCTTCTAATACTAGCTATCTCTTTAATCTCATTTTGTTTAAGTTTCCTATAATTGTTCTTGGTCGTACATCCCCATCTCTCTTTTTGATGGATTATTACGTTAGCCTTGGCTAATTTGTTAAACACTGATACAATGCTGGATCTCAAGCTTTTCATAAACACTTTAAGAAACTCATCAAGCATATCAATATCTGAATCATCCTTGGTGTAATCTTCAATCCCCTTGTAGAACTGCTCTTGAAGATTCTCCAGATGTATTCCTCTAGTACCATATAACGAACCAATTAGCTTTTTATCAACAATACCTAGCTGAGATATCCATCTATTTGTACTCATAGGACTTACTTTATTATCATTCTGAATCAGATAGTTCACCACAAGCGAGTTCAATTCAAACTCACCAATTAACTGCCCCTGACCATTGTTAGAACGCTTATCAACCCGTTCAGTTTTTTTTGACCGTTTTCCACTGCATGTGATAATCCGCTTTGAGCCTCTACCTTCAAATTCACAGGATTCCCAGTCAGTCTCAGCTGATTTGAGGAGAAGGGTAAATTCTTTTCCTGTAAGATTCCCCATCTTCTTTAATGTTTGCTTTTGTGCTTTGCTCCCATACTCCTTTACCAGTTCTGCTAATGTAAATTCTTTTTTCAAAATAATTCCCTTTTCTCATGACTAAGATTCGCTATTTTTAGCAGCCATGTAATTCACTCCTCCTTTCAAATTTAAGATTCAAAATTGAACGCTTCTATGCTCAAATTAGTTTTACTTTTATTGATGTTTTAGGCTATGAATTTCTGTACCGAATCGACCTCCTAATATATAAATATTAGTATCCCGATTCGGTACAGTTTTTTTGCCTTTGATTAGATTGATTTTTATTGATGATTAATAGCATTAGCCTCTTCAAAAACATGCTATAAAACTCAGCTCTTACTTAAAAGATCAAGAACATTCGCTTCGCTCACAAAGATTTAGGTCAGTCGCAAAGCTCCTTCGTTCCCTTCGGTCACTCGCCACCTAAAGGTGACGACCTTATATACTCATTCCTTTGCTTACGCTGTTTTCTTATCCTTAAGATTGAGCGTCTTCTGCTTTTGACTCGTTTTACAATATCTCGATAGATGATTTTGCTTATTTGCAAGAGCCTCATCAATCTGCTCATAGGATACATTTCCCTTCCATTTACGGAATAGATACTCCCTCATCTGGTTAAACGTTACTTCTCGATTGGCTTTCGATACAACTTGTCCTATTACTTTTTGAATCGGATGGATTAGACGTCTTGGATTCTCTTCAATATTGAACAACGGTATCCAATCTTGAATGAACTTTGCTTCCTCTTTCTTCAGATGTCTCTTTTGTTCAATCTTATCCAGGCCATGAGTATCGATTGGTTGAAATGCTATCATAATACTGTCTGGTTCAGCCTCAATCAAATCTAGTATACTTTGATTATTCTTTCCTTCTCGCTTATCTTTTTGATACTGCTTGAATCGCCTCAATAGGTCGGTTGTTTCCCCTACATATAGCAGTTCTTGCGGATTATATGTTAGATACCAATAATACAAACCGCTTACTTCTTTTAGTTGTGATTGATATTCTTCGATTTCATTCCACTTACATTTGAATACTTGATTAGACAATGATATCTAAAGCTAGTGTAAGCCCTCACTCTCGACAATATATTATTGCCCGACACTACGATTTTCAGCAACTTCATCACCCCGCTTTCTATTTTTGAATTTGATTTAGTATTGTTTTAGATTACTTATTTTAGCTACAACTTAAACAACACAAAAAAGGAGTGAACCACACACAATCCACCCTGCAGAAGACACACTTAACCCTGTAAATAATAGACCAATATTAGTCTATCCCTAAAACTAAATCATAGGTATACAGTATAAGTGCGCCTTCATAGAAGGCGGTTTGCATGTAGTTCACTCCTCACATATTTTTTTAATTCTATTATGTTTAAGTATACTATTAAAAATAAATTATTGCAATAGATTATTTTAAAGCTAACACAACCTAATATCTAGAATTTACTATTAGTTACGGATGCTCCATTCCAACAACTTTGTCTTTTTCTGGTGTCAAAATTTCTAACAACTCTCATATAGGAGACGTCTCGACATTCACTTTATAGATACTTATAGTTAAAGTATTTTCTATGCTCAAAAGGAACTATATATCTTTCTCGTCTCGACGAAGTCTCTAAATAATACTACGTGAACTTAGCAGTACATACATTCTTAATTTTCATTAATAAACTTCTCTATTTCACACTCTATTTCTAAAATCTTTTGTTTAGCTGCCTCTACTGTAATTCCATAGCGCTCCGCAACCTTTTGAAATGGCGGGATCTCTTGATTAACCTCAATATTGGAATTGATGAAAAAATCATATATTTGTTTTTCTATTTTAGGTAAACTCCCTCTTGCTACACAACGTTTTCTATCTCTAAATATTTCCTCACAATCTATTAAATTATTTTTCATAGATAGTCCTCCCTAAACATATTTAGAATTGTTAAATGTTAAGAATTATCATTACATACAGTCTCTTTTCAGCAGAATTTTGTACTAATTAAATATCACAGAAGTTCTTCAAGCACTTGTCGACTTACAAATAAGGTTGTTTTCAGGTTAGAACCTCATGTCTCCGCTTTTGATCGCTACACTTTTTTTGTTTAACAATATGGCAACATTTTATCAACAAATCATATTCTTCTGTGGTAATAACTTTCATGTGGGCAATATCATTACGGATGGGCCTTAGATTGAGAAGAAGAATAATTTCCTCGTTGTCGAAGTAGTTCTTAAAAAGAGGGTGTTCTAGATATAAGGTGAGGACATCACGGAAAAACATTATCTCCAGTGGTTTTTTAAAGGTAACAAATTCTTCCCACCTCAAACCGTGTCTTTTATAAAAGGTAGAATGGATATTGTACTTTAGAAGGGTTTCAATTTCATAGAGAACTTTATATGCCGAGGTCATGTAATCAATATCATTATCATGCATGAGCGTGGCTCCTTTCGAGGTTAGTGTGAGTAAAGCGAGGTAAATCTTGAAATTATTATATAACATAATAATCTAAAAGTGTATATAATTTTACAATTCTGTTATAAAAAAATTGTAAATTAATCCATATTGGAGAGGTCTGTCCATGACTACTTGACTTCGTCTTGCGACCACTTTATAATAAGAAAATACCATCATGAAGGCAAGTGGTCAAGGTCGTTTAGAACGCTTCAAACCGTTGATATAGAAGGATTCGGGAGAGCACTTGCTTGACAGGCAAGGGGTCACTGGTTCAAATCCAGTACGGGTCACCAATCCTTACACATCAACGGTTATAGCCGTTTAGAAACGAATAAAAAGAAAGTGGTCGCACTCGCAACCTATTTCTACAGCAATAACCATTTCACGGAAAACGTGAGGTGGTTTTTTTGTTATTAAAATTTGCAATTCAAGATTTTTTGGATGATCGGGAGTTTAAGAATGTCACAAAGGCAACATTAGATACTTACAAAGTGATCATGAGACAATTTGTAAACTATTTAACTGATCAAGAAGTTATGAATGTGGAGGATATTACTCCTAATGTGTTGAAAAAGTATCTTCTCTATTGTAGTAAAGATTTAGGTAATAACGTTGTATCGGTTAATGCAAAGATTAGACGAGTAAAAGCCTTTTTAAATTACATGGTGGAGGAAGAAGTTATTAGTAAAAGTCCGATGGCTAAAATTAGTCAAAGTAAAGAAGATATTCGTATTAACGTGTTTACCGATTATCACGTTAAGCAAATGTTAAATTACTACAGAAAAATACAACAACGAGAAAAAGAGTTTTGGGCATACCGAGACTACACTATTATCTTATTTCTATTAGGAACAGGTGTTCGACTAGGTGAAATGTGTAATACATAGTGGTCAGATATTGACTTTAAAGAATATCAACTTACCGTCTTTGGTAAATCACGACAAACACAAATGATTCCAATGGCTGATAAAATTGCAAAAGAATTATCTGCATACAAGCATTACTGCGAAAAGCATTTTGACAATCCAAGTGAATATGTTTTTACTAATTTGAAAAATGAACGAATGACAGAAAACGCAGTTCAAAATGTGTTCAAACGATTGAAAGCAATTATGAATTTTAGAGATGTAAGGTTATCGGCTCACCGTTTCGGCATACATTCGCTCACCGTTGTCTGATGGCAGGAATTGATGTATTTACTCTACAGAAACTTATGAGACACAATAGTTTGCACACCACTCAAAAGTATTTAGCACTATGGGGTCAAGACTTGAAAGAACAAGGCGAAAAGTACAATCCACTGAATAACATGGATATTTAATTGGAGGAATATAAATGAATAAATTACAAAAGTCTGATGTACAAAGTATCGAAATGGATATTGTTAGTTTTCGTCATAATGGCATGAGTGATGTTCATAAAAAGAAAAAGTTACTTGAGAAATTAGAAGATTTTAAATAAAGACTACTAGCAGAAATTAAATCTAAATGATTCAAAGGAGGGCTTACTGTCCCTCCTCTTTATTTTGTAATATTCTACATTAAACTATCGATTAGAAGACTTAACATGCCTAGAGGGTAAATATACCACCTAAGCATTACACTCTCTCAGATGATAGTTTAGTGTACGATATTTACCTTAGAATTGATTCTAGTTAAATTCTTTCGGCAGTCCATCCATATAAATAAACCAACTTTTGTTTTATCTACATCGATAATAGTCCACTGGTTACCCATTACCTCAAATGTACTGTTTCATATTCCGCAGTTTCTTATTAACTTGTGCTTGTGCACTAGTAGCAGAAAACTTACGAGTATCAACAATGATGGGTACTGATTACGACCATAAGAATGACCACTTCAGTCATATTTTTTACCAGCTATCGCCACTTGATTTACCACTTATCGCCAATGCATTTACCAATGGATGATGTTAGTGTTGACAACGTTAAGGATTTTGAAAGATAAAAAAGCCTAATTCCTCCGCATTTTTAGCGAGGAATTAGGCTTTTCATCTTCCACAAACGCACCTGATTGTTTAATCCTTTTTCTGCTGAACAGTATCCTTTTACTCTGCAGCAATTTTCATTGTATTTAGTGATTCTCATAGGGAATATGCACCCGCTTTATAATAATCAATCAAATTAATAACATGACAGAATGAGATAATATAGTTTTTAAAATAACACCTTATTTACTCAACAATTTAATAATTTCTTCGTTCTGTCTTTCGATCCTGTCAATTTTATCTTTAATCTCCGTTTCATTATTGACTTTACTTTTATTTAGATACTCTTTAAAAAGTGAAGTAATAGCAACATTAAGACTAAAAATAGTATATATCAGTGCTAAAAGAGTAACATAAAAATAAGTAATATCAACAACATCTTTAAATATAAAAAAAAAATTCCCTTCTGTGATAACTGAAAATTCAATAAGACTCTTTGCTATTCCGGAAATTAAAACCACTATTATTATAAGCTACAGTTTACCAGGAGTCATGTATTTAAAATAATAGTAATAGTTCTTTGAAATAAATAGTTGGAATTGAATCAACTTATTTTTCATTTATTAGCCTTTAGGTTCAAAAAAGTCTCTAAATAGTTCCCTATAAAACGCTCCCAGCTCGTCAATTTTCTCATCTATTTCATTTTTATCCTTTGCTTTTCTGAATGTTAAATTCACAAAAAATGTAATCCAAAAATAATAACTTATAATAACGGAAAAAATAATTAGATTAAAAAAAATTTTAAAATAAATACTACAGCCCCAAGAAAACCAAATAATAGAGCTAGAAGAAATGTTTTCAATAGGACTTCCCCCTTCTCAATTTAACATTTACAACAGGCTATATTGAAAGCACTTTCAGTCAATTTTCAGGTTGAAAGTGAACAGTTTAGGCTAATGAATTTTATAAGTTATTTGTATATTATATAAGTGGCTTCTTAGAATAGTCAAAAATATGGAAGCGATTCCCTTTTTGGTGTTAGTTAAGGGAGGAGGAGGCGTATTAGTTGGGGAAATGAATGAGTCATGTATGTTATGTCAAGTTAGTTTGTATACAAAACAAATTAACTTTTTTAGGATGGAACCTTGAAACGGATGTTATAGCTGAAAGCAACAGTAGTTAGTGATAGCAGCTGATTTATTGTTTTTATTCTTATTTTGAAAACGTTTTCCGATAAGAGAGTAATTTTAAGGGGGATTTACGATGAGTAGCAAAACGATCGATATGGAACAAAGCAGGTATCACACAGCAAAGTTATGGCAAATTGGCCTTTTTACTTTTAACAATACAGCGACGAACATTTATATGTTTGCAATGATGTTTATTACGTATTACGCCACAGGAGTTGCTGGTCTAGCTGTTGTCGTTGTAAGTACTATTTTAACGGCTATGCGTGCATTTGATGGCGTAACAGATCCGATTATTGGTTTCATTATTGATAAAACAGAAACGAAATTCGGCAAATTCCGTCCGGTTATGGTGATTGGTAACATTATATTAGCACTCTCGTTCGTTTTAATGTACAACATGCACCATATTCCTGAGGGAGGACTATTAATTTACTTTATTGTGACACATGCCATTTATATTGTTGGGTATACGATGCAAACAGCTGTTACAAGAGCAGCACAAACAGTGTTGACGAATCATCCGAAACAACGTCCGTTATTTACTATATTTGATTCTGTTTATAACATTAGTCTGTTTACATTGGGTCAAATTTTTGTTGCATCCTTTCTAGTAGAAAAACACGGTGGTTTTACAATGCCATTGTTTGTAGAATTAAATACGATTGCGGTTATTCTTTCAGGTGTATTGACAGTATTAGCGTTTTTTGCGATTTGGCAGAAAGACCGTAAAGAATTCTATGGTTTAGCAGAACTAACTACAAAAACAAAGTTTCGAGATTACTGGCCTGTATTAAAAGGGAACCGTCCAATGCAAATGCTCGTTATTTCAGCTTCGACTGACAAGTTAGCGTCGTCTGTTATGATGCAACAACCGGTGATGGTCATGCTTTTCGGTATCTTATTAGGGAACTTTGCATTAAGTGGAACGGTATCCCTAATTATCATTGTTCCAAGTCTTATAATCACATTTTTAGGTGTTAAGTATGCTGGAAAAGCGGGTATGAAAAAAACATTAGTCAATGCTTCGTGGCTTGGCGCTATCTCTTTTGTTGCTCTAGCTGCCTTTTTCTTAATAGTAGATGACCCAAGTATCGCAAATTTTGAAAGTTATGGCTTTGCGACTATTACCTTCCTAGTACTTTACAGTATTGGCAGAGGGGTAGGAACACTGACACCATCTATTGTTATCCCGATGATAGCTGATGCCTCCGATTATGAAACGTATCGAACAGGACGATATATTCCTGGAATGATGTCAGCTATTTTCTCTTTTGTGGATAAATTAGTTTCATCTTTAGCACCAGCTCTAGTTGGTTTCCTTGTTGCAATCATTGGTTATACAGAGGAGTTTCCGCAAATTGGCGATCCGCTAACAGACGCTTTATTATATATAACTTTAATTATATCATTTGGTATTCCGGTGATTGGTTGGCTGATCTCGATTATTGCGATGAAGTTCTATCAATTGGACGCTGAGAAAATGCAGGAGATTCAAGAAAAGATTGCGGAGGAAAAAGAAAAAGCTGCAAATTAATACGGCTTGATTAGCGTGTAATAGAGCTTCATAAAATTGAAACAGTACTTTCAGTCAATTTTGTGAATTAACGGGTGTATTTGTTACATGTACACATGATGTGATGGGAACAGATCACTTTGAAATTTTAGGGTATAAAGGAAAGATTGTTGTAGATGATAGTAAACCTTTTAATGAGGAATGCGACACGAAACCCAAATTCATCCCACGGTTTCTACATGAAGAAAGGCTAGACTTAGAATATGATAGTAGGAATTTATGGAGAAATGACATTCCAAAGGACGTGGATGTTAACTTACTTGTGATGTACGTTGCAGAATATATTCCTATTGAAAATATTGATAAATTAAATAAAGGGATGAAGAAACTTTTTAAGCTTTTTGTACCCAAGAGAATGAACACTAATGATATATCTAATATTGACGCAATGTTCACACTAAAAAATACTGTGTTGGTTACATAAGGAACTTTTGCATTGTATGATTGGATTACCCGACTTGAGAGTTTGCAAGTGCCTTGACAGGCAAGGGGTCACTGGTTCAAATCCAGTACGGGTCACCAATCCTTACATATCAACGGTTACAGCCGTTTAGCAACGAATAAAAAGAAACTGGTCGCACTTGCAACCTATTTCTACAGCAGCAACCATTTCACGGAAAACGTGAGGTGGTTTTTTTGTTATTAAAATTTGCAGTTGAGGATTTTTTGAATGATAGAGAATTTAAGAATGTAACAAAATCAACGCTAGACGGTTACATGGTAATGATGCGTGAACTATTCAATTATCTCTCTGAACAAGGTGTAGTCAATGTAGAAGATGTGACACCAAACACCATGAAAAAGTATTTCCTCTATTGTAGTAAGGAACTAGGAAACAATGTCGTGTCTGTTAATGCAAAAATCCAACGGACAAAAGCATTCTTCAACTACATGCTAGAATCGGAAATTCTTACTAAAAGTTCATTAGTCAAAATCAAAAAAAGTAAATAGGACATTCAAATTAATGTCTTTAAAGACTATCACATCAAGCAAATGCTAAATTATTACAGAAAGATACAGCAACGCGAAAAAGAGTTCTGGGCTTATCGTGACCATACTATTATTTTCTTCCTTTTAGGGACAGGCATTCGACTCGGTGAAATGTGTAATACAAAATGGTCAGACATCGACTTTAAAGAGTATCAATTGACTGTGTTTGGGAAAGCACGACAATCGCAAACCATTCCACTAACAGAAAGAGTGGTGAAAGAACTATCTGCCTACAAACTGTATTGTGAGATGTATTTTGATAACCCGAGTGAATGTGTTTTTACAAACATAAGAAACGAGCGAATGACAGAGGATGCAGTTAAAAATGTATTCAAGCGACTTAAAAAAATCATGAATTTCAGAGACGTTCGTTTATCTGCTCATACATTCAGACATACTTTTGCTCACCGCTGTCTTATGGCAGGAATGGACGTGTTTACACTTCAAAAACTTATGAGACACTCCAGTTTGCATACGACACAGAAGTATTTGGCTCTATGGGGTCATGATTTAAAACAACAATCAGAAAAGTACAACCCACTTAATACGATGGATATATAGATTCTTTACACCAGTAATTTTTAAGCATAGAAAAGACCACATT